>NZ_JALQCX010000041.1:0-74154 GCF_023241665.1 Pseudomonas morbosilactucae
CAGATGTACAGGGTGATCAGCGCCCAGAAGTGCACGATGGACAGGCGATAGGAGTACACCGGGCGCTCGGCCTGCTTGGGCACGAAGTAGTACATCATCCCCAGGAAGCCCGCAGTGAGGAAGAAGCCCACGGCGTTGTGGCCATACCACCACTGGACCATGGCGTCAGTCGCCCCGGCATACACCGAGTAGGACTTGGTCAGGCTCACTGGCAGTTCCAGGTTGTTGACGATGTGCAGGATGGCCACGGTGATGATGAAGCCGCCGAAGAACCAGTTGCCCACGTAGATATGCTTGGTGTTGCGCTTCATGATCGTGCCGAAGAACACCACGGCATAGGCGACCCAGACGATGGTGATCAGGATGTCGATCGGCCATTCCAGCTCGGCGTATTCCTTGGAGCTGGTGTAGCCCAGCGGCAGGCTGATGGCCGCTAGCAGGATCACCAGTTGCCAGCCCCAGAAGCAGAACGCGGCGATTTTCGGCGCGAACAGCTGGGTCTGGCAGGTGCGTTGCACCGAATAGAAGGAGCTGGCAAAGAGTGCGCAGCCGCCGAAGGCGAAGATCACCGCGTTGGTGTGCAGCGGGCGCAGACGGCCGAAGCTGGTCCACGGCAAGTCGAAGTTGAGTTCAGGCCAGACCAACTGGGCAGCGAGAAAAACCCCGAGCCCCATGCCGACGATGCCCCACACCACCGTCATAATGGCGAATTGGCGGACCACCTTGTAGTTGTAGGCGGTACTGATAGAAGTGTTCATGGTTCCCCATCCACGGTTCAGCTGAAGTGAAAGCGACTGCGCACGGCAAGGCGCGCTCACTTCTTCTGGAGTTATAGGCAGACTAAAAGCGAGGTAAGCATGGACAAAGAGCACAAGGCCAGTATTGACGGGGATCAATGGGGGCAGTGCGTGGCGGAACGGGGCTGGTTGTGGGATGTCGCGCCGCCGGCAGCGGGTGCTGTGCCGCTGACCCTGATCCTGGCCCACGGTGCCGGCGCGCCGATGGACAGCGGGTTTATGAATGACATGGCTGTGCGCCTTGCGGAGCAGGGCGTGAGCGTTTTGCGTTTCGAGTTTCCCTACATGGCGCAGCGGCGTATCGACGGTGGCAAGCGCCCGCCCAATCCGGCCCCCAAGCTGCTGGAATGCTGGCGCGAGGTGTATGCCCAGGTGCGACCTCATGTCGCTGGGCGCCTGGCCATCGGCGGCAAGTCCATGGGCGGGCGCATGGCCAGTTTGCTGGCCGATGAGCTGGGGGCCGATGCTTTGGTTTGCCTGGGCTATCCCTTCTATGCCGTGGGCAAGCCGGAGAAGCCGCGAGTCGCGCACCTGGCCGAGCTGGCTACGCCGACCCTGATCGTGCAGGGCGAGCGTGATGCCTTGGGCAACCGAGAAGCCGTGCAGGCCTACTCACTGGCGCCGAGTATCGAGCTGCACTGGCTGACGGCGGCCGATCATGACCTCAAGCCCCTGAAGGCCTCCGGGTACAGCCATGAGCAGCACCTGGCGTCCACGGCGGCCAAGGTTGCCGAATTCCTGAGGGCTGTGCGCTGAGCGGCGTGGGGTCTTTTTCGTAGGCGCGGGCCTGGATGACGAATCCGCTGTTCGAGCCCTGAGGTGGGTGAGGTCGGTCGCGTTCGCCACCTCACTCGCTTCTACAGGGGGGAGGCGGCTCGCGGGAATAAAAAAACCGGAAGCGCAGGCTTCCGGTTTTTTTGTTGCCGGCCCAGGGGTCAGCGGTTGAAGCGTTCCACCAGCGAGTACTGGGTGTTGGCGGTGCGGGTCAGTTCTTCACTGAGCAGCGCCGAGTGCTGAGCCTGTTCCGAGGTCTGGTCCGCCAGTTGGGCGATGGTGCTGATGTTGCGGCTGATCTCCTCGGCCACCGAGCTTTGCTCCTCAGTCGCGGCAGCGATCTGGGTGGTCATGTCGGTGATGTTGGCCACGGCCTCGCTGATGCCCACCAGGGCCTGGTCGGCTTCCAGCACCCGAGCCACGCCTTCTTCGGCCTGGCGATGACCGGCGTCCATGGTCTGCACGGCGGTGCTGGCGGTCTGCTGCAGTTTGGCGATCAAGGCGTGGATCTGCCCTGTGGACTCACTGGTGCGTTGCGCCAGTTGCCGCACTTCGTCGGCCACCACGGCAAAACCACGGCCCATTTCCCCGGCCCGAGCGGCTTCGATGGCGGCGTTCAGTGCCAGCAGGTTGGTCTGGTCGGCAATGCCCTTGATCACGTCAACCACGCCGCCGATCTCATCGCTGTCCTTGGCCAGTTGTGTCACGGTCAGGCCGGTTTCGCCCACCACCACCGACAAGCGCTGGATGGCTTCACGGGTTTCCCCGGCAATGTCACGGCCGCGCCCGGTCAGGCGGTTGGCCTCCTGGGTGGCATCGGCGGTGCGTTGTACGTGGCTGGCCACTTCCTGGGTAGTGGCGGCCATTTGATTGACGGCCGTGGCCACTTGCTCGGTCTCGACCCGTTGACGCTCCAGGCCCGTGGAGCTGTTATGGGCCAGGGTGTCGGATTGCCGTGCTTGTTCGGTGAGGTGCTCGGCAGTGTCCTGCAGGCGTGTCAGGCAGGTTTTCAGACGGGCTTCCTGGCTCAGGATCGACATTTCCAGGCGCGCTTGAGCGCCGCGGCTGTCGGTGTACATCTGGGCGATCAGCGGATCGGAGGTGGTCTGCTCAGCCAGGCGCAGCAGGCGCTTGATGCCGCGCTGCTGCCAACTCAGGCCCAGCAGGCCCAGGGGCACGGACAGGCCGGCGGCGAGGGCGAAACCCCAGTGCGAGTTGAGCCAGACGCCAATCAGGAAGCTCAGTTGGCTGACCAGGATAAACGGCAGCCAATCCTGCAAAACCGGCAGCCATTTGTCGCGTTTCGGAATCGCCGACTTGCCCTGGTTGATGCGCTGGTAAAGCGCTTCGGCGCGTCGGATCTGCTCGGCAGTGGGCTTGACCCGCACCGATTCGTAACCGACCACCTGATTGCCGTCGAACACCGGAGTCACATAAGCGTTGACCCAGTAATGGTCACCACTCTTGCAGCGGTTCTTGACAATGCCCATCCATGGCAAGCCTTGTTTCAATGTGCCCCACATGTGCGCGAACACCGCAGGTGGCACGTCGGGGTGACGGACCAGGTTGTGCGGTGCGCGAACCAGTTCCTCGCGGGAAAACCCACTGATCTCGACAAATGCATCGTTGCAGTAGGTGATCACGCCTTTGGCATCGGTAGTGGAAATCAACCGTTGTTGAGCCGGGAAGGTCCGTTCGCGCTGAGTGACAGGCTGGTTATTACGCATGGTTTTTCAATCCGCAAGGCTTTGAATGGTTGTCGGCCGCGCTGGCTGTTTATTGAAATTATTTTTCCATAATCAGCCGCAGGTCTCATTGGCAGGAAGTGCAGCTTGCAAAGATAACGAACAGCGTTTCTCACGCGTTAACGAGGGGCGTAATCATTGAGGTTCTGGCTCAACAGTCAATACTACTGAAGTACTGCTTTGGCCCTGCCGACGATGGGGAGTGCGGTCGCTGAGGTCAGGTCACCAGCATGGGGTAGGTGAACAGGGCGAAGTGCAGGAGGTTCAAGCCGACATGAGTGGCGACGGCCGCGCCCAGGCCGCCGAAACGATAAGCCAGGCCATAACCGACGCCAGCGATGCCGGCCAGCAGCGCCCATGGCCAACCCGCTCCCAGGTGCACCAGGCCGAACAGCAGGGCCGAGGTTGCCAGTGCCAGGTTCTGGCCGTAGGGCAGGTGGCCCCAGCGCCGGCTCAAGCCGCCCTGGATGTAACCGCGAAACAGCGCCTCCTCCACCAGGGTCACCAGGAGCAGATTGTTCAGCAGCCACAGCCAGGCCTGGTCCGGCCATTTCGGCGCCCAGTGGATGATCCCCAGCAGCAGCGCGCCGCCCAGGGCGCCGACGGCGCACAGAAGCAGGGCCAGCGCCGTGGCGTACAGCGACAGGCGCAGGGAGTTGCGGCCGACAATCCACGGGCAGGCCAGCAGCAGCCAAAAGCCGATCAGTGGCTTGTCCAGGTTCAGGTACATGGAAAAAGGCACCGCGTCATCCGTCAGGCGCTCGGGTCCGATGCCCCGACCGCTCTCGAATCCAGGCAGCCAATGCAAAGCCAGGCCCAACGCCAGCACCACGAACAGGCAGTGGCCGAGGTAGCGCAGGTAACGGCGGCGTTGCTGGCGTACGGCGGCCCCGGCGCTCAGCAGTAACAGCAGCGGAAGGACGGCCTGCCAGCCCAGTTGGCCGTATGTCAGGGCCAGGGTGTAGCCGCCACTGAGTAGGGCCAGGCACAGCCAGGGCAATCGGGGCATGTTCAATCCTTGGGCAGGGCGCGGTAATGAGCGAGGCGGGCAGGCGGTCTGGGGCGCGCCAGTATATCGACGGGGCAGCCCAACGAAAAACACCGCCCGAAGGCGGTGTTTGGGGGGGGCGAGGGGGGTTAGGAGGCTATCAGTTGGCGCAGCACGTAATGCAGGATGCCCCCGGCCTTGAAGTACTCCACTTCATTGAGGGTGTCGATGCGGCACAGCACCTCGATCTTTTCCTGGCGGCCATCCTCACGGGTGATCACCAGGGGCAGGTTCATCCGCGGAGTCAGTTCGACCCCGCTCAGGCCCTGGATCTCCAGGGTTTCCTTGCCGCTGAGCTTCAGGCTTTTGCGATTTTGGTCGAGCTTGAACTGCAACGGCAGCACGCCCATGCCCACTAGGTTGGAACGGTGAATGCGTTCGAAGCTCTCGGCGATCACCGCCCTGACCCCCAGCAGGTTGGTGCCCTTGGCTGCCCAGTCGCGGCTGGAACCGGTGCCGTATTCCTGCCCGGCAATCACCACCAGCGGCGTGCCTTCGGCCTGATAGCGCATGGCCGCGTCATAGATCGCCAGCTTCTCGCCGCTGGGTATGTGCAGGGTGTTGCCACCTTCTTCGCCGCCGAGCATTTCGTTGCGAATGCGGATGTTGGCGAAAGTGCCGCGCATCATCACTTCATGGTTGCCGCGCCGTGAGCCGTAGGAGTTGAAGTCCCGGGGTTCCACGCCTTTTTCCCGCAGGTAGCGGCCGGCTGGGCTGTCGGCCTTGATGTTACCGGCCGGCGAGATGTGGTCGGTGGTCACCGAGTCGCCCAGCAGGGCAAGGATGCGTGCGCCCACCACGTTCTCCACCACCGGCGGCGGGCCGTCGATAGTGTCGAAGAAAGGCGGGTGCTGGATGTAGGTGGAATCGTCCTGCCAGACGTACGTCGCGGCCTGGGGCACTTCAATGGCTTGCCATTGCTCGTCGCCGGCGAACACCTCGGCGTATTCCTTGTGGAACATGCGGGTGTTGACCTGGGCCACCGCAGCGGCGATTTCCTGGCTGGTGGGCCAGATGTCCCGCAGGTACACCGGTTGCCCATCCTGGCCTTCACCCAGGGGCTCGCTGCTGATGTCGATGCGCACCGTGCCGGCCAGGGCGTAGGCGACCACCAGCGGTGGCGAAGCCAGCCAGTTGGTTTTCACCAGGGGGTGGACCCGACCTTCGAAGTTACGGTTGCCCGAGAGCACCGATGCCACGCTCAGGTCGGCTTTCTGGATGGCTTTTTCGATGGGTTCCAGCAACGGGCCGGAGTTGCCGATGCAGGTGGTGCAGCCATAACCCACCAGGTCGAAGCCCAGCTCATCTAGGTAGCGGGTCAGGCCGGCAGCGTCGTAATAGTCGGTCACCACCTTGGAGCCGGGTGCCAGGGAACTCTTGACCCAGGGCTTGCGTTTCAGGCCCTTTTCCACGGCCTTTTTCGCCAGCAGCCCGGCGGCCATCATCACGCTGGGGTTGGAGGTGTTGGTGCAGGAGGTGATGGCGGCGATCACCACCGCACCGTGTTTCAGGCGATAGGTCTGGCCGTCGACGTCGTAGTCGGCTTCGCCCACCAGGTCTGCGTTGCCCACGGCCACTCCACCGCCGCCCTCACTTTCCAGGCGGCCTTCTTCCTTGCTGGTGGGTTTGAATTGCAGGGCCAGGAAGTCACTGAAGGCTTGGCCGACATTCGGCAGCGCGACCCGGTCCTGGGGGCGCTTGGGCCCGGCCAGGCTGGCTTCGACGCTGCCCAGGTTAAGGCCCAGGCTGTCGCTGAACACCGGCTCCTTGCCCGGCAGGCGCCACAGGCCCTGGGCTTTGCTGTAGGCCTCCACCAGTTTGACCACCTCTGTGGGGCGTCCGGACAGGCGCAGGTACTCCAGGGTGACGTCGTCCACCGGGAAGAAACCGCAGGTGGCACCGTATTCCGGGGCCATGTTGGCGATGGTGGCGCGGTCCGCCAGGGGCAGGTCGGCCAGGCCGTCGCCATAGAATTCGACGAACTTGCCCACCACGCCCTTCTTGCGCAGCATTTGCGTGACCGTCAGTACCAGGTCGGTGGCGGTGATGCCTTCCTTGAGCTTGCCAGTAAGCTTGAAGCCGATGACCTCCGGGATCAGCATCGACACCGGTTGGCCGAGCATGGCGGCTTCCGCCTCAATCCCGCCCACGCCCCAGCCCAGCACACCGAGGCCGTTGATCATGGTGGTGTGGGAATCGGTGCCTACCAAGGTGTCCGGGAAGGCATAAGTGCGGCCATCTTCGTCCTTGGTCCAGACGGTGCGGCCGAGGTATTCCAGGTTGACCTGGTGACAGATGCCGGTGCCGGGCGGCACCACGCTGAAGTTGTCGAAGGCGCTCTGGCCCCAGCGCAGAAAGGCGTAGCGCTCGCCGTTGCGTTGCATTTCGATGTCGACGTTCTGCTCGAAGGCCTGGCTGCTGGCGTACTTGTCCACCATCACCGAGTGGTCGATCACCAGGTCCACCGGCGACAGCGGGTTGATGCGCTGCGGGTCGCCCCCGGCCTTGGCCACGGCGGCGCGCATGGCGGCCAGGTCGACCACGGCCGGCACGCCGGTGAAGTCCTGCATCAACACCCGCGCCGGGCGGTACTGGATCTCGCGATCGGAGCGGCGCTCCTTGAGCCAGGCGGCCAGGGCCTTGAGGTCGGCGCCGGTGACGGTCTTGCCGTCCTCCCAGCGCAGCAGGTTTTCCAGCAGGACCTTCAGCGACATGGGCAGGCTGTCGAGGTCGCCCAGCTGCCTGGCGGCTTCCGGCAGGCTGAAATAGTGATAGGTCTTGTCGTCGATCTGTAATGTTTTAAGGGTTTTCAGGCTATCGAGGGACGGCATTGAATGACTCCTTTGGGCCCGCACGGCTACGGACCTGACGAGACGGACAGAGCTTTTAACCTAGCCCTGTTTGGTACACATGACTAATCACTGGACTCTATGGGCAAGTCCAAGGTTCCGAACTCGGCTATCATGCGCCGGTTTTCGTGACAGGCTTTGCTACAGGGCAAGTTTGCGCATCGATCGTTGCCCAGGAGATTCCATGAACACCCTCTTTATGCATTGCCGCCCCGGTTTCGAAGGCGAAGTCTGTTCCGAGATGGCTGACCACGCCGCGCACCTGAACGTGGCCGGGTACGCCAAGGCCAAGCCGAGCAGCGCCTGTGCCGAGTTCGTCTGCACCGAGGACGATGGCGCCGAGCGCTTGATGCGCGGCCTGCGCTTCGCCGACCTGATCTTTCCCCGGCAATGGGCCCGTGGGGGCTTTATCGAGTTGCCGGAAAGCGACCGCATCAGCGTGATCCTTGAGCACCTGGCCGGCGTGCCTACCTGCGGCAGCCTGTGGCTGGAGGTGGTGGACACCAACGACGGCAAAGAGCTGTCGAACTTCTGCAAAAAATTCGAAGGACCGCTGCGCAAGGCCCTGACGGCTGCCGGCAAGCTGGTGGAGGGCTCGGCCGGGCCGCGCTTGCTGCTGACCTTTAAAAGCGGTCGCGAAGTCTTTGTCGGGCTGGCCGAGGCTGACAATTCGGCGATGTGGCCCATGGGCATTCCCCGTTTGAAGTTCCCCCGCGAGGCGCCCAGCCGTTCGACCCTGAAGCTGGAAGAGGCCTGGCACCACTTCATTCCCCGCGACCAGTGGGACGAGCGCCTGCACGGCGACATGACCGGCGTCGACCTGGGCGCTGCTCCGGGCGGCTGGACCTGGCAACTGGTGAATCGCGGCATGCTGGTGACCGCCATCGACAACGGCCCGATGGCCGAGAGCCTGATGGACACCGGGCTGGTCCAGCACCTGATGGCCGATGGCTTCACCTTCAAGCCCAAGCAGCCGGTGGACTGGATGGTCTGCGACATCGTCGAGAAGCCAGCGCGCAATGCGGCCCTGCTGGAAACCTGGATCGGCGAGGGCCATTGCCGCGAGGCGGTGGTCAACCTGAAGCTGCCGATGAAGCAGCGTTACGCTGAGGTCAAGCGCCTGCTTGAACGCATCGAGGACGGTTTCAAGGCGCGAGGCATTCGTGTGGCCATTGGTTGCAAGCAGCTGTATCACGACCGCGAGGAAGTCACCTGCCACCTGCGCCGCTTGGACCTGAAAAAACCAAAATCCCTTTAGGCGTCTGCTTGCCGGCGACAAGCCTTGTGTGGCGTCGAGGGCGCCATCGCTGGCGAGCTAGCGTCTACATAGGCTGGCGGTGTTGCAACAGATGACCGGATGGCGCCATTGCGCGACAATGCCCGCCAGTTTCAGGAGTGAGTTATGAGCCAAATCATTGATACGCCGGTTGACGGCACCCTTGACGCCACGGGCCTCAATTGCCCGGAGCCGGTGATGATGCTGCACCAGCACATCCGTGACCTGCCGGCGGGCGGGCTGTTGAAGGTGATCGCCACCGACCCGTCCACCCGCCGCGACATTCCCAAGTTCTGTGTGTTTCTCGATCACGAACTGGTGGCGCAGCAGGAAGAGGCCGGTACCTACCTGTACTGGATTCGCAAGAAGCTCGCTTAACCCGCTGTACGGCTGATGCGGATCCGCTTGCGCGCGCTGCGTGTAAGGCGGATCGACAGCATCAGCGCCGCGCAACTCAAGCCGACAATCAAGCCTTCCCAGAGCCCGCTCGGGCCACTGGCCGGACCGAAATAATCGGTCAACCCCAGCATGTAACCCACCGGCAAGCCGATGCCCCAGTAGGCAAACAGGGTCAGGATCATGGTCACTCGTGTGTCCTGATAGCCGCGCAAGGCACCCGCCGCGGTGACCTGGATCGCGTCCGAGAACTGGAACAGCGCCGAGTACACGATCAGCATCGACGCCACCTGGATCACCCGCGGATCGGTGGTGTAGATGGTGGCGATGGGCTCGCGCAGCAACAACATGACGGAGGCGGAGATGCAGGCATAGGCCAGGGCCGAGCCCATGCCCACGCCGGCGGCGAAACGTGCCTCGCGAGGTTCGTTGCGCCCCAGGGCCTGGCCGACCCGCACGGTCACGGCCATGCCCAGTGAGTAGGGGATCATGAACACCAAGGAGCTGACGTTGAGGGCGATCTGATGGCCGGCCACCACGGTGGCGCCGAGGCTGCCGATCAACAGGGCGATCACCGCGAAAATACTCGATTCGGCGAACACCGCGATGCCGATCGGCAAGCCGATGCTCAGCAGGCGCTTGATCACCGCCCATTGCGGCCAGTCGAAGTGGCTGAACAGGGCAATGTTGCGATAGGCCGGGGCCCAGCGGGTCCAGCAGGCCATGCCCAGGAGCATCGCCCACATCACGATGGCGGTTGCCCAGCCACAGCCCACGCCGCCCATGGCCGGTACACCGAAGTGGCCGTAGATGAACACGTAGTTGATGGGGATGTTCAGCGCCAGGCCGCAAAGGCCCATGACCATGCTGGGCCGGGTACGCCCCAGGCCGTCGCTGAAGCAGCGCAGCACGTGATACAGGGCCACCGCCGGCAGGCCGCTGGCGATGCCGCGCAGGTAGCCCATGCAGGGTTCGATCAACTGTGGGTCGACCTTCATCAGGTGCAGGATCGGCTCGGCGCTGAACAGCATCAGCGTCGCCATCAAGCCCACCACCAGGGCCAGCCACAGGGCCTGGCGCACGATGGGCGCAATCTCACAGTGGCTGCCGGCGCCAAAGCGCTGGGCCACTTTCGGCGTGGTGGCCAGCAAGGTGCCGGTCATCAGCAGGAACACCGGAATCCAGATCGAGTTGCCCAGGGCCACGGCCGCCAGGTCACGCGGGCCGACGCGGCCGGCCATCACCGCATCGACGAAGCCCATGGCGGTGGTCGCCAGTTGGGCAATCATGATCGGCAGTGCCAGGTTCAGCAGATTGCCGAGCTCGCGGCGCACCCGGGCCGGGCGATTGAGCGAGGGGGCAGCGAGGTGTTCAGTCACGGAGTTCACGGAGGCAGGCGTCCCTAGGTGTGTTGCGCAGGACGCGACATTGTACGCGTTGACACCTCGGTCAGGAAAATATCCCGTGTTGTGAATGTGTAAGCGATAAAAAGCACCCTGCGGACAGATCGCGCGCTGGCCCCGAACCGCTGACAACGCCTACACTGCGGCTCCGCTGAAGGAGCCTGCCATGCTGATTGTTGCCGACGAAAACATCCCCTTGATCGAAGCTTTTTTTGCCGGTTTCGGCGAGATCCGCCGTTTCCCCGGCCGTAGCATCGATCGCGCCATGGTCCAGGACGCCGATGTGCTACTGGTGCGCTCTGTGACTCAGGTGGATCGAGCCCTGCTCGAAGGCAGCAATGTGCGCTTCGTCGGCACCTGCACCATTGGCACCGATCACCTGGACCTCGACTATTTCCAAGAGGCCGGCATCACTTGGTCCAGCGCGCCGGGCTGCAATGCTCGGGGCGTGGTGGATTACGTGTTGGGCAGCCTGTTGACCCTGGCGGAGATCGAGGGCGCCGACCTCACCCAGCGCACCTATGGCGTGGTCGGTGCCGGCGAAGTGGGCGGGCGCTTGATCACGGTCCTGCGTGGCCTGGGTTGGAAGGTGCGGATCTGCGACCCGGCGCGACAGGCGGCGGAAGGCGGTGATTATGTCAGCCTGGAGCAGTTGATCGAGCAGTGCGATGTGATCAGCCTGCACACGCCGCTGAATAAAGGCGGCGACTCGCCCACCTGGCATTTGTTCGACCGGGCTCGCCTGCAGCAACTGCAGCCCGGCACTTGGCTGATCAACGCAGCCCGTGGCCCGGTGGTGGACAACCAGGCCTTGCGCGAGGTGTTGCTGCAACGCGAAGACCTGCAAGCGGTGTTGGATGTGTTTGAACACGAGCCCAGCGTGGACCGGGCGTTGGTGGACCTGTGCGTCTTGGCCACGCCCCATATCGCCGGTTATAGCCTGGATGGCAAGCTGCGTGGCACGGCGCAGATTTACCAGGCCTATTGCGCGTTCGCCGGCCAGGCCGAGCAGGTCAACCTGGATCAACTGTTGCCCGCGCCCTGGGTGCCGGAAATCAGCCTTAACGCCAATGCCGATCCGGCTTGGGCGCTGGCCACGGTTTGTCGTGCGGTGTATGACCCGCGTCGTGACGATGCCGACTTCCGACGTAGCTTAGTGGACGACGTTGCTGAGCAGCGCAGCCGTTTTGACGGGTTGCGCAAGCATTACCCCGAACGGCGGGAAATTGATGGGCTGAAGGTACGGGTGCACGGCGAGTCGTCGGCATTGCGCCAGATCGTCACCGCCTTGGGTGCCACACTGGAGGGCTGAGCGCTCGGGCTTGGTAGGCGTTTGGTTGGCGCGCAGCGGGCATAAAAAACCCGGCAGCCGGTGCCGGGTCAAGGGGACTGAGGCGCGGTGTCAATCTTGCTTGGCAGGCTTGACCAGTCGCTTCTCCAGTTCGCGGCAGGCGTCCTGGATCATGTTTTCAGTGATGGGCACTTCGCGACCCTGGGCGTCGATGATGGCGCAACCCAGAGACTGCTCGGGTTGGGTGCGGATCACTTGAATCTTGTCGTCGCTGCTGTGTTGCAAGGACATGGCCTGTCTCCTCATCAGGTTGTGTGCTTACTCTAGGACCGCCACGTGACCAGGCTGTGACAACCTTCTACAACGCGGGTACGGCAGCTTCACTCCACCAGAAATACGCAGGGGCCGCCAGCCGGACTTTAGACCAATAACCTCTAGGCTCTAGCGTCAGCGGTCATATCCAAGCTGACTCACAGGCATTTACCAAAGTTCCTGCGCATTGCCCGGTGTAGGCTGGGCGGGGTTTTCCCCCAGGCGCTTCAATGGATGAATTTCATGCTCTCTTCCCGTCAACGCCGGGCCATTGGCCTGGCCAGTCGTTTTCTTGCTCCTTATCGTTGGCAGGCACTGGGCGCGTTGCTGGCGCTGGTGGTGACTGCCGGCATCACCTTGTCCATGGGGCAGGGCATTCGCTTGCTGGTGGACCAGGGCTTCATGACCCAGTCGCCGCATTTGCTCAATCAATCCATCGGCCTGTTTTTGCTGCTGGTCCTGGCACTGGCAGTGGGCACCTTTGTGCGGTTTTATCTGGTGTCCTGGATTGGCGAGCGCTGCGTGGCGGACATTCGCCGGCAAGTCTTCAACCACCTGATCTACTTGCACCCGGGGTTTTACGAAAACAACCGCAGCTCGGAAATCCAGTCGCGGCTGACGGCCGATACCACCTTGCTGCAATCGGTGATCGGCTCGTCGCTGTCATTGTTTCTGCGCAACGCGCTGATGGTGTTGGGCGGCATCGTGCTGCTGTTTATCACCAACCCCAAACTCACCAGCATCGTGGTGGTGGCCTTGCCCCTGGTGCTGGCGCCCATTCTGATTTTCGGCCGGCGGGTACGCAGCCTGTCGCGCTTGAGCCAGGACCGCATCGCCGATGTCGGCAGTTATGTGTCCGAGACCCTGGGGCAGATCAAGACCGTGCAAGCCTATAACCACCAGGCCCAGGATGAGCGCCGGTTTGCCCTGACCGTGGAGCAGGCGTTCGAGACGGCGCGCAAACGCATCGTCCAGCGTGCCTGGCTGATCACCCTGGTGATCGTGCTGGTGCTGGGGGCGGTGGGCGTGATGCTCTGGGTCGGCGGCATGGACGTGATTGCCGGGCGCATTTCCGGTGGCGAACTGGCGGCCTTTGTGTTTTACAGCCTGATCGTCGGCAGCGCCTTCGGCACCTTGAGCGAGGTGATCGGTGAATTGCAGCGGGCGGCGGGTGCCGCCGAGCGGATTGCCGAGTTGCTGCGCTCGGAGAACATCATTCAGGCGCCGGCCACGGGCCTGGTGGCCTTGCCTGAGCGGGTGAGTGGCGACCTGGTGTTGGAGGATCTGCGCTTTTCCTACCCCTCACGCCCGGAAAGCTTCGCTGTCGATGGCTTGAGCCTGACCATCAAGGCCGGTGAGACCGTGGCGTTGGTGGGCCCTTCAGGCGCGGGCAAGTCGACCCTTTATGACCTGCTGCTGCGTTTCTATGACCCGCAGCAAGGGCGAATTCTCTTGGATGGCGTGCCCCTGACTCAACTGGACCCACTGGATCTGCGGCGCTGTTTCGCCTTGGTGTCGCAAAGCCCGGCGCTGTTCTTCGGCAGCATCGAAGAGAACATTCGCTACGGCAACCCAGGCGTGACCCTGGAGCAGGTCGAAGAGGCGGCAAAGATTGCCTACGCCCACGAGTTCATCCAACAGATGCCCCAGGGCTATCAGACGCATCTGGGGGATGGCGGCCTGGGCCTGTCCGGCGGCCAGCGGCAACGCCTGGCGATTGCCCGGGCGCTGTTGGTGGATGCACCGATCCTGTTGTTGGACGAGGCCACCAGCGCCCTGGATGCCCAGAGTGAGCATCTGATCCAGCAAGCCTTGCCCAGCCTGATGAAGAACCGTACCACCCTGGTGATCGCCCATCGCCTGGCCACGGTGAAGAATGCCGACCGGATTGCGGTCATGGATCAGGGCAAGCTGGTGGCCGTGGGCACTCACCAGCAACTGATTGCCAGCAACCCGCTGTATGCGCGCCTGGCGGCCCTGCAGTTCAGCGACGGCTCTCAGCCGCCTGTGTAGGCGTCGGCTTGCCGGCGAAAGCGGTCATCGTGCTGGCGCAGAGTTCGAAGGCGTCTTCGCTGGCCAGTCAGCCCCTGCGTTGGGTCGTTGCCCAATAAAAAAGCCCGCATCGCTGCGGGCTTGTCGAGGCTGGTTTCACTGATCGTCGAAGTAGCGCTCGTGCCAGTCCACCAGCGGCTGGGGCGAGTTGAGCTTCTGTCCGTAAATCACCGAGTAGGACAGTACGTTCTGCACGTACTGGCGGGTCTCGTCGAAGGGAATGCTTTCCACCCAGACATCGAAACTCAGGTGGTCGGCGCCCTTGAGCCACTGGCGTACCCGGCCAGGGCCGGCGTTGTAGGCCGCCGAGGCCAGTACACGGTTGCCGTTGAACTGGCTGTGGACTTGGCTCAGGTAGGCGGCGCCCAGCTGGATGTTCTTGTCCGGGTCCAGCACTTGCTGGGGCGATGCCAGGGGAATGCTGAACTTGCGTGCGGTTTCCTTGGCGGTGCCGGGCATCAACTGCATCAGGCCGCTGGCGCCAACACCGGAGCGGGCGTCGTCCATAAAGGCGCTTTCCTGGCGGGTAATGGCGAACACCCAGCTGGAATGCAGGCCACGGACCTTGGCTTCACGAACCAGCGTGTCGCGGTGAGCCATGGGGAAGCGGATGTCTAGGTCGTCCCAGTACTGGGCCTGGCTGATGGTGCGAATGGCCGGGAAGTACCACTTCAGGTCATAAGCCAGCTTGGCCTGGGCGACCATCTCGTCGCGGTTGAAATGCCGGCTGACGTGGTACCACTCGCGGCGCCCGTCGACGATCTGCCCGCGTGCATGGAACTCCAGGGCTCGGCGCACGCCTGGGGTATTGCGCACCTTATTGACCAGCGCCTGGCTCAGCACCAGCGGCTTGTTGGTCAGTTGGTAAGGCGCCTTGGCGTGATCGGCTGCAAGGAAACCATAGAAGTCGCGCTCACGGGCCAGGTTCTTGAACAGTGCCAGGGCTTGCGGGTTCTGCGGTTCGGCCAGCTCCAGGCTGCGGGCTTGCCAGTAGCGCCAGCGGTTGGTGGTGGCCAGGTCCTGGGGCAGTTTGCGGGTCAACTGATAAGCGTCTTCCCAGCGTGCCAGGCGCAGCAGCAGGCGCAGGCGCCATTCGGAAACCGTGTTGTCCCGCAGTTCGGGGTCGTATTGGGTCATCACGCCCAGGGCGCGGCTGTCGAAGCGCTTGGCCAGGGTCAGGCCGATCTCGCGGGCGATCGCCACTTTTTCGTCACGGGAGAAGTGCATGCTGCTGGCGTAGCCGTCGAGCAGGCCCATGGCCTTGTCCGGGTCCTGGCGTGCCAGGCGGCGCAGGCCGAGCCCGACCACGTCGGACATGGCATCGTCGGCCGGGGTGAAACGCGACGGCTGGCTCAACAGCTCGGGCTTCTGGGCGACGTCGATCAGCAGGCGGCCCTGGGGCGCCAGGCTGGTCATGCTTTTGACCAGGCTGTTGGCCAGCGCGTAGTTACGGGTTTCGGCGGCCAGTTTGGCGCGCTGCCAGCGTTTCTGTTCGGTGAGTTGGCCTTCAGCGGCCCATTGGGCGAACAGTGCATCGCAGGCGGCGGGTTGGGATTTGCCGGTCAGCCAGAGTTTTTCCGTGGCGGCGTAACCTTCTGCCTTCAGGTTATGGCCCAGTTGGTATTGGGCGTTCAGGCAGTCCAACTCAGTGAAGTTAAGTTTCGGGTCGTAGTACTTGACGAAGGTGGCCCAGTCGCCACGTTCGGCCAGCCAGCGCAACCAGCGCAGTTTCATCCAGTTGGCCTGGGGCAGGTCGCCGTGTTCAGCGAGGAATTTCTCAATTTCCGCATTGCTTGCGGACTTCAGCCGTGCGGTCAGTTCGTCGTAGGCCAGGTAGGGTTCCAGGGGGTAGTCACTGAGGACCTGGGCGTAACGGAAATACGGCGCGGAGTCGCCTTTGGCCAGGGCGCGCTTGGCCTCATCGTAATATTGGCGTTGGAGAGACAGGTCGGCCGCCTGGGCGGAATGAACGGCAGCGGTGGAGATAAATAGACAGGACAAAAAACTGAAAAGGCGACTGCGCATGAGACATCCGGGCAGAAAAATCATGACAAGTGCTGACGGAGTCAGCACTGATTGCCGTCTAGCTTAGCCTTTTGCCAGCAACCGGCGAAAGCTTTGCCGCCCCGCGGGCCGAAGTTCGCCACAAATGTTGTTCCGGGTGCTTCAGCGGCGAAAATGCCGGCCTGCTGCAGGCGCAAGTCAGGTAGAATGCGCGCCCGGTTTTTGGAGAAGATCATGACCCTGCTCAAATTCAGCGATGTGTCCCTTGCTTTCGGCGCTATGCCGTTGTTGGACAAGGTGTCCTGGCAGATCGCCCGTGGTGAGCGGGTGTGCATCATCGGCCGTAACGGCACAGGCAAATCCAGCATGATGAAGCTGGTCAAGGGCGATCAGAAGCCCGATGACGGCTCCGTGTGGCGTGCGCCCGGCCTGAAGATCGGCGAATTGCCGCAAGAACTGCCAGTGGCCGACGAGCGGACCGTGTTCGACGTGGTGGCTGAAGGCCTGGACGGTGTTGGCGCGTTGCTCGCCGAGTATCACCACCTGGCGCAGAACTGCGTTACCGAAGAGGACCTGGACAAGCTGATGCACGTCCAGCAGGACCTCGAAGCCCGTGACGGCTGGCGTTTGCAGCAACTGGTCGACAGTACACTGAGCCGCCTGCAACTGCCGGCCGACAAGACCCTCGCCCAGTTGTCCGGCGGCTGGCGTCGCCGCGTGCTGCTGGCCCAGGCCCTGGTGTCCGAGCCGGACCTGTTGCTGCTCGACGAGCCCACCAACCACCTGGACATCGGTGCCATCGCCTGGCTGGAAGAGGCGCTGAAGGATTTCCAGGGCGCTGTGCTGTTTATCACGCACGACCGTTCCTTCCTGCAAAACCTGGCGACCCGCATCCTCGAACTGGACCGTGGTGGCCTGATCGACTGGAACGGCGACTACGCCAGCTTCCTGGTGCACAAGGAAGCGATGCTGGCGGCGGAAGAAACCGCCAACGCCTTGTTCGACAAGCGCCTGGCCCAGGAAGAAGTGTGGATCCGCCAGGGCATCAAGGCCCGGCGTACCCGTAACGAAGGCCGCGTACGTGCGTTGAAAGCCCTGCGGGTTGAACGCAGCGAGCGTCGCGAGCGCACCGGCAAGGCCAATATCCAGCTGGAAACCGCCGACAAGTCGGGCAAGCAAGTGATGGTGCTGGAAAACGTCAGCTTCCATCACCCGGACGGCCCGTTCCTGATCAAGGACTTCTCCATGGTCCTGCAGCGTGGCGACCGTATCGGTTTGCTGGGCGCCAACGGTACCGGCAAGACCACCTTGCTCAAACTGATGCTCAGCGGCCTGCAGCCCACCAGCGGCAAGGTGGAAGAGGGCACCAAGATTGACGTGGCCTACTTCGACCAGTTGCGCCACCAGTTGGACCTGGAAAAGACCGTGATCGACAACGTCGCCGAAGGTCGCGACTTTATCGACATCGACGGCCAGAGCCGCCACGTACTCAGCTACCTGGGCGACTTCCTGTTCAGCCCGCAGCGTGCTCGCACGCCGGTAAAAGCCTTGTCCGGTGGTGAGCGTGCGCGCCTGCTGCTGGCCAAGCTGTTCAGCAAGCCGGCAAACCTGCTGGTACTCGACGAACCAACCAACGATTTGGACGTGGAAACCCTCGAGCTGCTGGAGGAGGTGCTGTTGACCTTCAATGGCACCGTGCTGATGGTCAGCCACGACCGGGCATTCCTCGACAACGTGGTTACCAGCACCCTGGTGTTCGAAGGGGAAGGCAAGGTGCGTGAATACGTCGGTGGTTACCAGGACTGGCTGCGCCAGGGTGGTTCGCCACGGCTGTTGGGCGTGACCGAGAATAAATCGGGCAAGGCCGAGCTGAATTCGGCGGTGGTAGCTCCTGTCGCAACGCCTGCTCCGGTTGCGGCCCAGGAAGCACCGGCGAAGAAGAAGCTCAGCTACAAGTTGCAGCGCGAGCTGGAAGCCCTGCCAGCGCAGATCGAAGCCATGGAGCAGCAGATTGCTGCGGTCGAGGCCGAGATGGCGGATGGCGGTTTCTATCAGCGTCCGGCGACCGAGACGGCGGCGGTGATCGCTCAGTTGGAGCAGTTGAACGCCGAGCTTGAGGTTATGGTCGAGCGTTGGGCCGAGCTGGATGCCTGATTGACTCTGTGCTGATAAAAAAGCCCGACGTTGATGTCGGGCTTTTTTCTGCGGCCGTGTTTGCTTAGCGCTTGGCCAGGTGCACGGCCAGCACGTCGCAGGGTGCGCCATGCAGCACGTCATTGGCGGTGGAGCCCAGCAGCAGGGCCAGGCCGTGGCGGCCGTGACTGCCGACCACGATCAGGTCGCAATGCTGCTCTTTGGCCAGGTGATGGATTTCCTGACGCGGCTGGCCGTAGGTCAGGTGGCTGAACTCCTTGGTCAGCTCCGGGTATTTAGCGATCAGTCGGTCGAGGCGCTCCTTGGCCTGGTCGAATTGCTGTTGCTGGAGTTGGGACAGGTCCATCGGCACGTCGCCGCCAAAGGCCATGGCCATCGGCTCGACAATGTGCACCAGGGACAATTTGGCCCCGCTGGCGACCGACAGTTCGCGAGCGCGGTGGATAACAGGATCGCACTCTTCGGTTAGGTCTACAGCGACCAGAATATGGTTGTAGGACATGAGGTGCTCCTCCTGAGGATGGCGATAGCTTCAAGTATGGCTGGTTTCAAGCGCGTTGGTTCCGGTGTGGCCCAACGCGCTCATCAAGAATCGGGAGTACAGATATGACGGTCTGGATAGTGGTGTCAATCCTTGCGGTGGTGTTAAGCCCTCTGGCATGGCTGCGTCCTTCGCGCCGCCAGAGCGGCCAGATCGCCATGCGCATGGAGGCGCGGCGCATGGGGCTGGCCATGCAGCTGGCGCCCCAGGAGTGGCCGCACTGGCTCGGGCAGGAGCCGCCGAACCCCTGTCCGCAGTACCATCGCCCGCGCCGCAGTGTTGCGGCGGCGTGCTGGAGCTACTGGCAAATCGCGCCGGGGGAGTGGGTTAATCAATGGCGCGAGCCTTGCGAGGATCAGGCATTGCTCGCTCAGTTAAGCGTGCTGCCGTCGACAGTCTTCAAAGTCGAGGCAGATAAACAGATGATCGCCCTGTATTGGAATGAGCGCGGCGAACTGAGTGTCTTGCAGGATATTGCCGAGTTGCTCAAAGCCCAGGCCTGAGCTGCAAGGGGGGGGCGCTGCAACGGCGTCGCCCGAAATAGCAGGCAATAAAAAGCCCGACATCATCATCGGGCTGGGATTGGCCAGGCAGGCCGGTAATCTGTTTGCAGCGACCCAGGGCGCACCATAGGGTTTTGTGTGTCGCTGATCCTACGCTTTGCATTCGACAAAAGCGCGTACATTTTTCTCTCAAGCTTTTCGCCAGCTTAGGCTTCAATTGCCTTCATGCAAGGCGAGTTAGGGCGAACTTTCTAATTATTGATTCTATGAATGGTTAAAAATGCGCGCGCGTGTTGGTGCTCGGGGCGTTACCGAGATGACTGCAAAGTCGCGTTTCAAACAGCCTTTTGTACGATTGACAATTGGCGGATTTTCCCTGAATGTGGCGTACCCAAATCAAACGGGCGTATGAAATGAGCGTTTGCATGGCAAATGGCTCTGTACAGAATCCCGACTATCGCGTTGGCGGGTGTGCCTTGCGGATTGGCCTGAGCATCGACGAAAACGTCCGTGCCGAGCCAGAAGTTAGCGTCCGACGTGTACTGTTCAGCTTCCATATCGTGGAGATCAGTTGATGATTTACGAAGGTAAAGCCATCACGGTTAAGGCTCTTGAAAGTGGCATCGTCGAATTGAATTTCGACCTCAAGGGTGAGTCCGTCAACAAGTTCAACCGTCTAACCCTGAACGAATTGCGTCAGGCTGTTGACACCATCAAGGCAGATGCTTCGATCAAGGGTGTGATCGTCAGCAGTGGCAAAGACGTGTTCATCGTCGGCGCCGACATCACCGAGTTTGTCGACAACTTCAAGCTGCCGGATGCCGAGCTGGTGGCGGGCAACCTCGAAGCCAACAAGATCTTCAGCGATTTTGAAGACCTCAATGTTCCGACCGTTGCCGCGATCAACGGCATCGCCCTGGGTGGCGGCCTGGAAATGTGCCTGGCGGCGGACTACCGCGTCATGGCTGCCAGCGCCAAGATCGGCCTGCCGGAAGTCAAGCTGGGCATCTACCCGGGCTTTGGCGGGACCGTGCGCCTGCCGCGCATCATCGGTGCCGACAACGCCATCGAGTGGATCGCCGCCGGCAAGGAAAACCGTGCTGAAGACGCGCTGAAAGTCGGCGCAGTCGACGCTGTGGTCGCTCCGGAAAAACTTCACGAAGCCGCCTTGGCCACCGTCAAGCGTGCCATCTCCGGCGAGTTCGACTACAAGGCCAAGCGCCAGCCGAAGCTGGAAAAACTCAAGCTCAACGCCATTGAACAAATGATGGCGTTCGAAACCGCCAAAGGTTTCGTGGCCGGCCAGGCTGGCCCGAACTACCCGCGCCGGTCGAAGCGATCAAAACCATTCAGAAAGCCGCCAACTTCGGTCGCGACAAGGCCCTGGAAGTGGAAGCTGCTGGTTTCGTCAAGCTGGCCAAGACCTCGGCGGCGCAAAGCCTGATCGGCTTGTTCCTGAACGATCAGGAACTGAAGAAAAAGGCCAAGGCCTACGATGAAATCGCCAAAGACGTGAAGCAGGCCGCGGTACTCGGCGCAGGCATCATGGGCGGTGGCATTGCCTACCAGTCGGCGTCCAAAGGCACGCCGATCCTGATGAAAGACATCAACGAACACGGTATCGAGCAGGGCCTGGCGGAAGCCGCGAAACTGCTGGTCGGTCGCGTTGATAAAGGCCGCATGACTGCCGCGAAAATGGCTGAAGTGCTCAACGGTATTCGTCCGACCCTGTCTTACGGCGACTTCGGTCACGTCGACCTGGTGGTCGAGGCGGTGGTCGAGAACCCTAAGGTCAAGCAAGCGGTATTGGCTGAAGTCGAAGGCCAGGTCAAAGAGGACACCATCCTCGCATCCAACACCTCGACCATTTCCATCAGCCTGCTGGCCAAGGCCCTCAAGCGTCCGGAAAACTTCGTCGGCATGCACTTCTTCAACCCGGTGCACATGATGCCGCTGGTGGAAGTCATCCGTGGCGAGAAGTCCAGCGAACTGGCCGTGGCCACCACCGTTGCCTACGCCAAGAAAATGGGCAAGAACCCGATCGTGGTCAACGACTGCCCGGGCTTTTTGGTCAACCGCGTGCTGTTCCCGTACTTCGGCGGTTTCGCCAAGCTGGTCAGCGCCGGCGTGGACTTCGTGCGTATCGACAAGATCATGGAAAAATTTGGCTGGCCCATGGGCCCGGCGTACCTGATGGACGTGGTCGGCATCGACACCGGCCACCACGGCCGCGACGTCATGGCTGAAGGCTTCCCGGACCGCATGAAGGACGACCGTCGTTCGGCCGTGGACGTGCTCTACGAAGCCAAGCGCCTGGGTCAGAAAAACGGCAAGGGTTTCTACGCCTACGAGACCGACAAGCGCGGCAAGCAGAAGAAAGTCGCCGATTCGTCGGTGCTGGAAGTGCTCAAGCCGATCGTCTACGAGCAGCGTGAAGTCACTGACGAAGACATCATCAACTGGATGATGATCCCGCTGTGCCTGGAAACCGTTCGTTGCCTGGAAGACGGCATCGTCGAAACCGCAGCTGAAGCCGACATGGGCCTGGTCTACGGTATTGGTTTCCCTCCATTCCGTGGCGGTGCGCTGCGTTACATCGATTCAATCGGTGTCGCCGAGTTCGTTGCCCTGGCCGATCAGTACGCCGATCTGGGCGCGCTGTACCACCCGACCGCGAAGCTGCGTGAAATGGCCAAGAACGGCCAGAGCTTCTTCGGTTAAGCGCCCCCACTAGAGAGCGAGAGTGAACATATGAGCTTGAATCCTAGAGACGTCGTGATTGTCGACTTCGGTCGTACTCCGATGGGCCGCTCCAAGGGCGGCATGCACCGCAACACCCGCGCCGAAGACATGTCGGCGCACCTGATCAGCAAGCTGCTGGAACGCAACGTCAAGGTCGACCCCAACGAAGTCGAAGATGTGATCTGGGGCTGCGTCAACCAGACCCTGGAGCAGGGCTGGAACATCGCACGCATGGCGTCGCTGATGACCCAGATCCCTCACACCTCGGCCGGTCAGACGGTCAGCCGCCTGTGCGGTTCCTCCATGAGCGCCCTGCACACCGCTGCGCAAGCGATCATGACCGGCAACGGTGACGTATTCGTCGTGGGCGGCGTCGAGCATATGGGCCACGTGAGCATGATGCACGGTGTCGATCCGAACCCGCACATGTCCCTGTACGCGGCGAAAGCCTCGGGCATGATGGGCCTGACCGCGGAAATGCTCGGCAAGATGCACGGCATCACCCGTGAACAGCAGGACGCCTTTGGCGTGCGTTCCCACCAACTCGCCCACAAGGCGACGGTGGAAGGCAAGTTCAAGGACGAAATCATCCCGATGCAGGGTTACGACGAGAACGGTTTCCTGAAGCTGTTCGACTACGACGAAACCATCCGTCCGGAAACCACCCTGGAAAGCCTGGCGGCCTTGAAGCCGGCCTTCAACCCTAAGGGCGGCACCGTGACAGCCGGTACATCGTCGCAGATCACTGACGGTGCCTCGTGCATGATCGTGATGTCGGCCCAGCGTGCCCAGGACCTGGGGATCCAGCCTTTGGCGGTGATCCGTTCCATGGCCGTGGCGGGTGTGGACCCGGCGATCATGGGCTATGGTCCAGTACCAGCGACTCAGAAAGCCCTGAAACGCGCGGGTCTGGGGATTGCCGATATCGACTTCTTCGAGCTCAACGAAGCATTCGCTGCACAGGCCCTGCCAGTGCTGAAAGATTTGAAAGTGCTCGACAAGATGAACGAGAAGGTTAACCTGCACGGCGGTGCGATTGCCCTGGGCCACCCATTCGGTTGCTCCGGTGCACGGATCTCCGGCACCTTGCTCAACGTGATGAAGCAGAATGGCGGCACCTTCGGTGTGTCCACCATGTGCATTGGCCTCGGCCAGGGCATTGCCACCGTCTTCGAACGCGTTTAAGCGTTCGCTCGATGGAAGCCGGGGCCCAGTGCCCCGGTTTTTGTTTTTCTGACGATTTATTTGTTTTTATTTTTAAAAAATTTGCACGAGGGCCAGAGCATGAAGTTACAACCCGGGCTCTATCAGCATTACAAGGGGCCGCAGTACCGCGTTTTCAACGTGGCGCGGCACTCGGAAACCGAAGAAGAGGTGGTCTTCTACCAAGCCCTGTATGGCGATTACGGCTTTTGGGTGCGTCCCTTGAGCATGTTCCTGGAGTCGGTCGAGGTTGACGGCGAACAGGTCCCACGCTTTGCTTTGGTGCAGGCCGAAGCCAGTCTTTTTTCACCGGCTTGAGCGCTGGTCGCGCGGAACCCTGCGCTTGACCTCACCTTGTTGCCACTATATATAGCGGTGCCGCGTCAGGCGCCAACCGCCTTTCACTTCTCGAATTCAGGAATTTTCTGATCCATGGGCAAATCGCTGGTCATTGTGGAATCCCCGGCTAAGGCCAAGACCATCAACAAGTACTTGGGTAACCAATACGTGGTGAAGTCGAGTATCGGCCATATCCGAGACCTGCCCACCAGCGGTTCGGCCAGTGCCGCCAAGGAGCCTGCCGCCAAGCGCGGCAAGGCCGCTGCGGGCGAGGCACCGGCCCTGTCGCCGAAGGAAAAGGCGCGCAAGCAGCTGGTTTCGCGCATGGGTGTCGATCCGGATCACGGCTGGAAAGCCAAGTACGAGATCCTTCCCGGCAAGGAAAAGGTCATTGAAGAGCTGCGTCGCCTAGCCAAGGATGCCGACACCATCTATCTGGCAACGGACTTGGACCGCGAAGGGGAAGCCATTGCCTGGCACCTGCGGGAAGCCATTGGCGGTGACGACAGCCGCTACAAGCGCGTGGTGTTCAACGAAATCACCAAGAAGGCGATCCAGGAAGCCTTCTCCCAGCCCGGCGAGCTGGATATCAACCGGGTCAATGCCCAGCAGGCTCGACGCTTCCTCGACCGCGTAGTGGGTTACATGGTTTCGCCGTTGCTGTGGGCGAAAATCGCTCGTGGCCTGTCTGCCGGCCGTGTGCAATCGGTGGCGGTCAAGCTGGTGGTGGAGCGTGAGCGCGAGATTCGTGCGTTCAACCCTGAAGAGTACTGGGAAGTCCACGCCGACCTGGGCACCGCCAAGGGTGCCAAGGTGCGCTTTGAAGTGGCTCGGGAAAACGGCGAAGCCTTCAAGCCACTCAACGAAGCCCAGGCCATGGCAGCCCTGGAGAAGCTCAAGGCTTCTGCCTACACCATCGCCAAGCGTGAAGACAAACCGACCAGCAGCAAGCCGTCGGCACCTTTTATTACCTCCACCTTGCAACAGGCTGCCAGTAACCGTCTGGGCTTCGGGGTGAAGAAAACCATGATGATGGCCCAGCGTCTCTATGAAGCTGGCTACATCACCTATATGCGTACCGACTCCACCAACCTCTCGGTCGATGCCGTGGCGATGGCACGGACGTATATTGAAAGCGAGTTCGGCAAGAAGTACCTGCCGGAGAACCCCAACGTCTACAGCAGCAAGGAAGGCGCACAAGAGGCTCACGAAGCGATTCGTCCTTCTGATGCCAACACCGAGCCAAGCAAGCTGTCGGGCATGGAGCGTGATGCTGAGCGTCTCTACGAGCTGATCTGGCGCCAATTCCTGGCGTGCCAGATGCTGCCGGCGCAATACCTGTCGACCACTGTCAGTGTCGCGGCCAGCGGCTTCGAGCTGCGGGCCAAGGGCCGCATCCTCAAGTTCGACGGCTACACCCGTGTGATGCCGCAAATCAGCAAGCCGGGCGACGACGATGTGTTGCCAGACATGGCCCAGGGCGAAGTGTTGAAGCTGATCAAGCTCGACCCGAGCCAGCACTTCACCAAGCCGCCGGCGCGTTACTCTGAAGCCAGCCTGGTCAAGGAGATGGAAAAGCGGGGTATTGGTCGTCCGTCGACTTACGCAGCGATCATTTCCACCATTCAGGATCGCGGCTACGTGGCCCTGCACAACCGTCGTTTCTATTCGGAGAAGATGGGTGACATTGTCACCGAGCGTCTCTCCGAGAGTTTCTCCAACCTGATGGACTACGGCTTCACTGCCGGCATGGAAGAGAACCTCGATGACGTCGCCCAGGGCGAGCGTGATTGGAAGAACGTGCTCGACGAGTTCTACGGCGACTTCAAGAAGAAACTTGAAGTGGCGGAAGGTGCCGAGACCGGCATGCGCGCCAACCAGCCGGTGATGACCGACATCCCGTGCCTGACCTGTGGCCGTCCGATGCAGATTCGTACAGCGTCCACTGGCGTATTCCTCGGCTGCTCGGGTTATAGCCTGCCGCCGAAAGAACGTTGCAAGGCCACCGTCAACCTGGTGCCGGGTGACGAGATTGCTGCGGACGACGAAGGTGAATCCGAATCCCTGGTGTTGCGCGGCAAGCATCGCTGCCCGATCTGCAGCACGGCGATGGATGCCTACCTGCTGGACGAGAAGCGCAAGCTGCACATCTGCGGTAACAACCCGGATTGCGCGGGCTACGAGATCGAAGAGGGCAGCTATCGCATCAAGGGCTATGAAGGTCCGAGCCTGGAATGCGACAAGTGCGGCAGTGAGATGCAACTGAAGACTGGCCGTTTCGGCAAGTTCTTCGGTTGCACCAATGCGACCTGCAAGAACACCCGCAAGCTGTTGAAGAGCGGTGATGCGGCGCCGCCGAAGATGGACCCGGTGAAGATGCCTGAGCTGAAATGCGAAAAGGTCAACGACACCTACATCCTGCGTGACGGTGCTTCGGGTCTGTTCCTGGCAGCCAGTCAGTTCCCGAAAAACCGTGAGACTCGGGCGCCTCTGGTGCTGGAGCTGATCCCGCACAAGGATGAGATCGATCCGAAGTACCACTTCCTCTGCGAAGCGCCGAAGAAGGACCCAGATGGCCGTCCGGCGGTGGTGCGTTACAGCCGTAAGACCAAAGAACAGTACGTGCAGACCGAAGTCGACGGCAAGCCGACCGGCTGGCGTGCGTTCTACGACGGCGGCACCTGGAAGGTCGAAGACAAGCGTTAAGGTTGGGTGACGGGGGAGGCCACTTCTCCGGCGCCTGAAAGCCGCATGCAGCCGATGTGCTGCATGCGGTTTTTTTTGTCTTGCGATTGGTCAAGTCCATCCATGACACTGTGCCACCCACGTGCCGTTTTACTTTTTGTTGTGGAGGCTGCCGTCATGGCCCACGAACTCTATACCCGTACCAATCAGAAAATTTACTTTGCCGGCTTGTCCCTGGAAGCCTTGGCTCGAGCTGAAGAGGGGCGGGCGATGACTGCTCAGGCTCAGGTTCAGGCTGGTCGGGAATCGGTGCTGTTTCATCTCTATGGCGCGCTGCTTGGGCTTTGCCACGAAATTGCCGGGTTTTACCGCCTGCCCCAGGCCAATGCGCCTCGTGCGGAGCTGATCCTTACCCAGGAAGTGCTGGATCATCTGGCAATTCCGGAGCTGGCCGAGCTGGTGGAGTTGGCCCATAACTCGGAAACTTGGTTGGCCAAGCTGTTGGCAGCCTACGCCGCGCTGTTCCAGCCGCCCCGTGCCCCGCACAAGCCCAAGGGCGATGTGACGCAGCCGTTGATCGTGGCGGTCAACCTCGATGAGGACGAGCCGGAACAGGCACTGAGCCGAGAAGAGTTGGAAAGCTGGCGGCAAAACCTCAAGGCCCTGGCGATTCGTTTTCGTGATGGCTTGAACGAGTGCTGAGCCTGAGTGCCGGTTGATCCGGGCTTCGAAGATTTGATCAAGGATGAGTCATGTTGTTTTTCCAGCGCGATCAAGAGCTGATCCGCTTACTGGGTTCCTGCCAGGTGCAGGTCTCCCGGGCCCAGTCCAATGCCGACTTGCTGCAGGTGCTCGACCGGCTTGAAGCCTTCCCAGGTGGCCTGGAGTTTGATCACGCGCAGCCCAAGCTGCTGCTGGTTCTGGCGTTCGCCTCGCTGGTCGTCTCGTACCTGATGGACGGCATGGGGTGGATGGGTTGGGTCGCCATAGGCTGCTGCTTTGCCAGTTTTCTGGTCAAGCGAGGGCGTTCGTCCTCGTTGGGCGATTTGTCGGCCCGGATCGGACGTAAGTGCTCGCTGTTCAGCAACGGGTTGAGCGAACCCGAAAGCACTGCCGATTGGTGTTTCAAGAAGTTGAGCAGCGAGTTCAGTGATTACCTGCGCGGTACTGAGCGTCGCGATATCGTGACGTCTGCCCAGGGTGTCTTTCAGGGAGCCCTGCATTCGTTGGCGTTCGAATATCACCATCTGCGCTATGTGAATCTCCGCAAGGATAAAGGCGGTGGCGAAGAGGTTTTTGATCGCTACAGCCTGGTGCTGGACTTTCCCTGGGTGAAGGGGCTGTCGGTTCGGACCGACGTGGTGGGCGCGCCATTGGCGGGCAAGGGTTTCGAGACCACGCTCGACGACTTTAATCGGACCTTTCTTTTGCAGGGTCGCCGCGAGTTGGATTGTGCCAAGTTCGCCACGCCCACGACCCTGCTCTTTCTGATGGCGCTTTCCCGTCGGCTGAGCAAGGTGAACCTGGAGTTCTCCGAGCAGGGGCGGTTATGCCTGAGCTTCAACAATGATGAAGTCATGGCTTATGCCTATCCGGGATCTCTGGCTGATCTCCAGGCCTTTCGTGAGCAAATCAAAGCGGGTATTGAGTTGCCAGGGCTGAGTCCGCTGTTGGAGTTGGCGCATCAGTTGGCAGAGTTGCACGACAATAATTTTGATCTTCCTTCGAAGGTCGCTGACAAGATGGAGCAGTAAGCAATGGAGTTGTTGTTGGTAGTGGTCGTGGGCCTCGGGGTTGTTGTGTATCTCAGCTACAACAGAATCATCGCCGCCCATAACCGTGTGCAACGCGCCTGGTCGGACGTGCTGACCTACGAGCGCCAAGCCATCCGGGTGCTCGATATGCTCGAGCCCAAAGTGGCGGGTTTTCAGGAGTATGAAAGCCAGTTGCTGACGCAGATCGTCGAGTTGCGCACGGCCATCTCCCGCCTGCCTTCCATGGCGGATGGGGCAGCGCTGACTCCCGTTGATCAGGGGGCAAAGGCGCTGCTGGGGGGCTTGGATGTGGCTTTCGAGGCCTATCCGGAGTTGAAATCCGCGGACCTGATGAATGGCTTGCTGCGGGAAGTGGCGGAGCAGCAAGGCAACGTGGGTGCCGCCATTACGCTGTTCAATCTGAACGTGGAGAGCTTCAACAACAGCCTGCAGCTGTTCCCGGGCTCTTTGGTCAATCAGATCACTCTGAAGAAGTCGCCAGTCACGCCTTTTTCGGACAGTCAGGCGTCAGCATCCTTCGAGTACAAGCCGAACTTCTGAGTCAGTCTGAAGGCTCGATACAAGCGGATGCGGGGTGGGTTTACCCAGGAAAGAAACGAGAGGCACCGGGGTCGCTAGCGGGTGGATCGTGCTCAAGATCCCAAGCGAGGGCATAGCGATGACTGATATAATCCCGGCCTTTCGTGGAGAACAGACTTTTATGCCAACGTCCTTTCTAGAAATTGTCGAGTTGCCAGACGGTCGTATCGAGCTGCGCAGGGCTGAGGACGAGGGTTCTCTGGTTACTTTGGATTTCTCCGAGGACGCCAAGGCTTTCCTGCAGGGGCAGCATGTGGAAGTGGCCAAGGCCATGTTGAGCGTCGGCGTGCAGATGGCCGGACGTTTGGTTGAAGGTGAAATCGATAAGGAAGAGGGGCCGCGGGTTCTTCACTGAGTCCGCTGGTCGGTTTTTTTGCAGTCGTTTTTTGCTTTGTTTCGGCTTCTCAATCCTCGAGAAGCCTCGTGTCATTCCGCAGCATTCCCGTTTCAACCCAATCGAATATTCAGGCTCTGTGCGTCGCCCGTGCGCGCTGCGCTGATGAGTTGCTGCTTGGCGCTGTTGTTCAGCGGATTTAGCCAGCTAACGACCGTATGACTGCGCCCCAGGCGCAGGGCTTCGCAGGTCAACTGCTGGGCGCTTTGAGCGCCGCGAGGGTGCAGCAGCAGGATGCGTTCGCGATTCAAGCCGGCATCGCGCAGCCAGGTTTGGGTCAGGCTCGACGGTGGGGCAATCAGGGTCAGCCAGCGGGCGTCTTGCTCTTCGCTCAGCTCCCGAAGAATGGGGGCCAGCAGGCTCAGGCAGTTCCCCGCAGCACCGCGTAACGACAGTTCACTGAAAACTTCCGGATCATTGTTCCAGGGCTTTTCGGTCACTTCTTTGAGGATCGGCGCCAAGGGTTGGGCCAGGAATGCCTCGAACAGCGACAGTTGTGCTTGCTGTGGTGCGTGTGGGAACTGCATAAAGCCTCCTTTAGCGGCGAATCACGCCGACACTCAAGCCTTCGATCACCAGTTCCTGATCTTTCAGGTTGACTTCGATAGGGGCGAACTCAGGATTTTCGGCAAGCAGCCAGACTTTGCTGCCTTCGCGCTTGAAGCGTTTTACGGTGACTTCATCACCAATGCGCGCCACGACCACCTGGCCGTTGCGAGCCTCGCGCGTGGTGTGAACGGCCAGCAGGTCACCGTCGATGATGCCGATGTCCTTCATGCTCATGCCGTGCACCCGCAGCAGATAATCAGCGCGTGGATGGAAGAAGGCCGGGTTGATGTTGCAGGACTCTTCGATATGTTGCTGGGCCAGGATCGGAGCGCCGGCGGCGACGCGGCCAATGATCGGCAGCGTGGAGTCGTCGGCCTTGGCTTCGAAACCCGGGATGCGAATCCCGCGGGAAGCGCCCGGGGTCATTTCGATTGCGCCTTTGCGGGCCAGCGCCTTGAGGTGCTCTTCGGCGGCATTGGGGGACTTGAAGCCCAGTTCCTGTGCGATTTCCGCACGGGTTGGCGGGTAGCCATTGTCTTCAAGGCAGCGTTTGATAAAAGCCAGAATCTCAGCTTGGCGGGGCGTCAGTTTTAGCATGTCGATCGCTCTGTCTTTTTATACAGTGACTGGGATTATATACAGTGAGTCGCGCTTGGCAATCCTCCTTTTTTCCGGGGGCGCCGGACGGTTCTTGAGGGGTTGTTCCGGCCCGGTTGGGCAGGGCTGGCTACAGCGGGCTGCAGGTATGGTTAAATAGCGCGCCAGTGGGGCCTGAAGCAGGCTGACAGGCTTGACATTGCAGGGGCTGAAACGTATGTTTCAAACAAGTGTTTGTCAGGCGGAGTAGCCATGGCCCAGTCGGAAACCGTTGAACGCATTCTCGATGCTGCCGAGCAGTTGTTCGCGGAAAAAGGTTTTGCCGAAACCTCATTGCGGCTGATCACCAGCAAGGCCGGGGTCAACCTGGCGGCGGTGAACTATCACTTCGGTTCGAAAAAGGCCCTGATCCAAGCTGTGTTCTCGCGCTTCCTCGGGCCTTTTTGCATCAGCCTCGATCGTGAGCTGGAGCGGCGCCAAGCCAAGCCGGACAATAAGCCAAGCCTGGAAGAGCTGCTGGAGATCCTCGTCGAGCAGGCTCTGGTGGTGCAGCCTCGCAGTGGCAACGACCTGTCTATTTTCATGCGTCTCCTGGGGCTGGCTTTCAGTCAGAGCCAGGGGCATTTGCGACGTTACCTGGAAGATATGTACGGCAAGGTGTTCCGCCGTTACATGCTGCTGGTCAACGAAGCCGCCCCGCGCATTCCGCCGATCGAGCTGTTCTGGCGCGTGCACTTCATGTTGGGTGCGGCGGCTTTTAGCATGTCCGGGATCAAGGCGTTGCGCGCCATCGCCGAAACCGATTTCGGGGTCAATACCTCCATTGAACAAGTGATGCGCCTGATGGTGCCGTTCCTCGCTGCCGGCATGCGTGCCGAGACCGGCGTGACCGACGATGCCATGGCCAGCGCCCAGCTTAAACCTCGTAGCAAGTCGGCTCCGGCAGTCGCCAAGGCCTGATGCCACGGGTGGGCGCGCCAGCTTACATCCGCTAAGCTAGCCACCCATGCCGACTCTCGCTCCCTATCCCTTTGTACGCCCCTCACCGTGGGTCATTCGCCTGGCTATGCCTGTGGCGAATTTTTCCTGCGCCTGTGCCGGGCCCATGGGCTTGGCCGTTCGGTGCGAGCCCTTCGTTATTAAGGAAATTCTATGACCGCTGGCCTGCAAGGCTCCTTGATGGTGGACGTCGCCGGTACCTGGCTGACGGCTGAAGATCGACAACTGCTGCGCCAGCCCGAAGTGGGCGGCCTGATTATTTTCGGCCGCAATATCGAGCATCCGCGCCAGGTGCGAGAGCTGTGTGCAGCGATTCGTGCGGTCCGTCCGGACCTGTTGCTGGCCGTGGACCAGGAGGGCGGGCGGGTTCAGCGTCTGCGCCAGGGTTTTGTCCGGCTGCCGGCCATGCGTGCGCTGGCAGACAATCCCAATGCCGACTACCTGGCCGAGCAATGCGGTTGGATCATGGCCACGGAAGTCTTGGCGATGGGTCTGGACCTGAGTTTCGCTCCCGTGCTGGACCTCGACCATCAACGCAGCGCGGTGGTGGGGTCGCGGGCATTCGAGGGCAACCCTGAGCGTGCCGCCGAGCTGGCCGGAGCGTTTATCCGTGGCATGAACAGTGCCGGCATGGCTGCCACGGGCAAGCACTTTCCCGGGCACGGTTGGGCCGAAGCCGACTCCCATGTCGCCATTCCCAATGATGAGCGCAGCCTGGACGAGATCCGCGCCAAGGACCTGGTGCCCTTCGCCCGCCTGAGCCAACAGCTGGCGGCGGTGATGCCGGCCCATGTCATCTATCCCCAGGTCGATTCCCAGCCTGCCGGCTTTTCCCGGCGCTGGCTGCAAGACATCCTGCGGGGCGAGTTGCAGTTCGACGGGGTGATCTTCAGCGACGACCTGTCCATGGCCGGTGCCCATGTAGTGGGGGATGCGGCGAACCGCGTCGAAGCCGCCTGGACGGCTGGTTGCGACATGGGCTTGGTGTGCAATGACCGTGCTGCGGCCGAGCTGGCCCTGAGTGCGGCCCAGCGTCTGAAGGTGACGCCTGCACCGCGAATCGCCCGGATGCGCGGCCAGGGAATGGGCTCGCTGGAGTACAAGCAGGACCCCCGTTGGCTGACGGCGCTGGGTGCCCTCAAAGATGCCCAACTGATTGATTAAGGACGCCTTGCCATGACGGTCTACGCAATTATCGGCGGCACCGGCCTGACCCAGTTGGAAGGGTTGAACATTCGCCAGTCTCTGGCCCTCGACACGCCTTACGGTGCGCCGTCAGCCGAGGTTCAAATTGGCGAGTACGCCGGTCGCGATGTGCTGTTTCTGGCTCGTCACGGCCACCCCCATCGTTTCCCGCCTCACCAGGTGAACTACCGGGCCAATCTCTGGGCGCTGAAGCAGGCCGGCGCCCAGGCGATCCTGGCGGTCAACGCCGTGGGTGGCATTCATGAAGCCATGGGCACCGGGCATTTTTGTGTGCCTCACCAGTTGATCGACTACACCAGCGGGCGCCAGCACACCTACTTTGCCGATGACCTGGAGGCGGTGACGCACATTGATTTCAGCCACCCCTACAGCGAGTCGCTGCGCCAGCAACTGATCGCCGCCCTGGCGGCCGAAGGCTGCGCCCACAGCGCTCAAGGTGTGTATGCCTGCACCCAGGGGCCGCGCCTGGAGACGGCCGCAGAAATCACCCGCCTGGAGCGCGATGGCTGCGACATTGTCGGCATGACCGGGATGCCCGAAGCTGCCCTGGCCCGTGAGCTGGAACTGGATTACGCCTGCCTGGCGCTGGTGGTCAACCCGGCCGCAGGCAAGTCCACGGTGTTGATTACCATGGCTGATATCGAGCGAGCACTGCAGGAAGGGATGGGGCGGGTCACGGCGACCCTGGCACGGGTACTGGCAGCAAGCGCCTAAGGCCTTTCAGCCAGGGGCGCCTCTTCCCCTGGCTGCCGGTGCGGGTTCAGCGTGTGGACTTCTTGTCCGGCAAGGGCGCGAACAGCGCTTCGATATCGTCATTCTGCAGTTGCCAGTCCCCGGCCTTGCGCCCATCCAGCACGCCGGCCGCCAGGTCGGACTTCTCCTGTTGCAGGTGCTGGATTTTCTCCTCCACCGTGCCGCGTGCAATCAGCTTGTAGACGAACACCGGTTTTTCCTGGCCGATGCGATAGGCGCGGTCGGTGGCCTGGTTTTCCGTGGCCGGGTTCCACCACGGGTCGTAATGGATCACCGTGTCGGCTTCCGTCAGGTTCAGGCCTACGCCGCCGGCTTTCAGGCTGATCAGGAAGATCTGCCGCTTGCCGCTCTGGAAGTCCCGGACCGGCGTGCGTCGATCACGGGTCTGGCCGGTCAGCAGGGCATAGTCGATGTGGCGACGTTTCAGCTCGTCTTCGATCAGGCTCAGCATCGAGGTGAACTGGGAAAACAGGAGGATTTTCCGGCCTTCCGCAAACAGTTCTTCGAGCATTTCCATCAGGCTGTCGAGCTTGCCCGACGAACTGCCGCGAGGCGGCGGCGTGTCGCTGACCAGGCGCAGGTCGCAGCACACCTGGCGCAGCTTGAGCAGGGCTTCGAGGATGATGATCTGACTGCGGGCCACGCCTTTGCGGGTGATTTCGTCGCGGACTTTCTTGTCCATGGCCAGGCGCATGGTTTCGTACACATCGCGCTGCGCCTCGTTGAGTTCGACCCAGTGGATAATCTCGGTCTTGGGCGGCAACTCGGTGGCCACCTGCTCTTTGGTGCGGCGCAGCAGGAAGGGTTTGATCCGGCCATTGAGGTGCTGCAGGCGCACTTCGCTGGTGTGCTTCTCGATCGGCACCCGGTAGTCGCGGTTGAAGCTTTTCACATCGCCGAGCCAACCCGGGAGCAGGAAGTGGAACAGCGACCACAGCTCACCCAGGTGATTTTCCAAGGGCGTGCCGGACAAGCACAGGCGTTGCCGGGCGTTGAGCTCGCGAGCCGCTTGAGCGGCCTTGCTCGACGGGTTCTTGATGTACTGCGCTTCGTCCAGGATCAGCACATGCAGCGGCTGGGCGGCCAGCAGTTCGACGTCCTTGGGCAGCAGGGCGTAGGTGGTCAGCAGCAGGTCGTAGTCGGCCAAGTTCGGGAAGTGCTTTTTGCGCCCGGCGCCGTACAGCGCCAGGACCTTGAGCTGCGGGGTGAAGTGCGCCGCTTCGTCCAGCCAGTTGGGAATCAGGCTGGTGGGCATCACCACCATGCAGGGGCGATCCAGGCGCCCGGCGTTTTTTTTCGCTGAGGATATGGGCCAGGGTCTGCAGGGTTTTGCCCAGGCCCATGTCGTCGGCGAGGATGCCGCCCACTTCCAGTTGGCGCAGCGACTGCATCCAGCTCAGGCCTTCCAGTTGGTAAGGCCGCAAGGTGGCGTTCAAGCCTTGTGGCGCGGGTGCCGAGTAGTCGCGGATGTCCCGCAGGCGCTGGGCGAAGGTGCGGATATGCTCGCCGCCTTCCCACAGCAGGGGCAGCGCTTCCAGCGGGTTGAGGCGGGTGGCGTCGGCGCTGCTCAGGCGCAGGGTGGTTTCCCCGGGTTCTTGCAGATAGAACTCGCCGAGGGTGGCCAGTACCGGCTTCAGTCGGCCATAGGGCAGGGCCACTTGCAGTGGGCCGTGGGGTGAATTGGGACGATTGGGAATGTTCACCAGGATCAGTTCGTCGTCACGCCGCTTGGCCAGGCGCTCCGGGTTGAGCAGCTCAGTGTGGGAGCGCATCAGGTTGAGCAGGATCGGCAGCAGGCTCAGACGCTCGCCATTGACGATGATCCCCAGTTCCAGGTCGAACCAGTCCCGCTCCGGCGCGGCGTCGACGGTGGCGTACCAGTCGTCCACGGTGGTCAGGTCGAAACCGAAATCGTCGTCGATCTGCAGCTCCCAGCCTCGGGTGCGCAGGGTCGGCAGCTCATTCAGGGTAAAGGTCAGCCAAGCGCTGTCATTGACCATTTCAAAGAGTTCGCCGGCACTTTCCGGCAGCGCCTTGCTTTGCCGGGTGGCGATCTTGAAACCCAGGGCGCGCAGCTGTTCGCGGTAACCCTGTTCCACTTCCGGCTGGCGCCTGATGCGCAGGGTCTGGTGTTCCTGGCGCACGATGATGTCGCTGTTTTTCTGCCCGCTGGCGTACTCGTCCAGGTAGTTGAAGGACAGCGCGGCACGGTGCTGGATATAGCGTTGCATCTTGCCGTTGCGCGGCTCGAAGGCGCTGAATTCAATGCTTGCCAGCCACAGTCGCGGACGCGGCTGCACCGTGTCGACGATCTGCTGGGGCAGGCTCGGCGGGGTGCGGTTCTCCAGGACAGCCTGAAGTTTCTCCAGCAGTTCAGCGTCTTTGGCGGCGGCCGGGTAGGCCAGGGTTTCCTGGACTTGCAGCAGCACCGCGGCCACGTGTTTGCAGTTGCTGCGCACCGGGCAGGTGCATTGAGTGTCGAGCAGCAACAAGGCGCCTTTGGAGGACTCCCGCAGGCTGATGGTCTGGCGGTAGACGTTGCCTCCCGAGCCCTCGCAACTGGCGGTGATGGTGCTGTCGCCCACCTGGACGATCCGCACGCGGTTCTCCAGGGCGTAGCGCCGGCCGCGCTCCAGTGCTTGCTCTTTGAAGCGATTGACCCAGGAAGGCGCCAGGGGTTTGGTCAGGGGCGGGGTCATAAGGACTTCAATCAGTCCGGTATTTCAACGGGCGCCTGGCTCGGGGCGGGCCTGGACAGCGAGGTGATTTTGATCAGCAGCGCCAAGTGGCCGTTGTCCAGGTAATTGAGTTGGCCGTTCTTGGTGTGGCTTTCCTGCTTCAGGCGCTCGCTGGCGGTAATCAGGCCGTTGGCGTCGATCTGGTTGACCCAGAAATCGGCGGCCACATCGGTAAAGCGCCCGAGTTTCAGGCCCAGGGTGCCTTCGATGGGGTACTGGCCGAATTGCTCCTGGCCGTCGCTGAGGGCCACTTTGACCGGGATTTCCCCCAGGCTCTGCTGCCAGGCCTTGTGCATCAGTACGCTGTAGTCCCCGCTGGCGCCGAGCTTGTCGGCAATGCCGCCCAGGGCCGGGCTGCGCTGGCTCTCGGCAGGCAGGCGCTGGGCATCGGCCGCCCAGTCCTCGGGCGCGGCGCGGCTGAGGATGGCGGGCACGGCGTTCTGCCGCACGAGGATCATTTCCACCTGGTACAGGTCGTCGGCAACGGCCAGGGGCGCGATCAGGGTCAGCAGCAGGGGCAGCGAGCGAAACAGGCGCATTGGGCGTCCTTCAAGCAGATTTCGGGGTGAGGCGCTCAAACAGCGCCTCCAATGTATTAAAGCGTTCTTCCGGACGCTCCATGGGCACCATGAATTTGAACTGGGTTGCGCCTTCGAACTTGTAGCGCTTGGGCTGGCCCTGGATCAGTTTGATCAGCGCCAATGGGTCCACCGGGGTGTCGGCGGCGAACTCAATGCGTCCGCCCTGGGGGCCGCCATCGACTTTCTTGATGCCCAATTGCTCGGCCTGCAGTTTCAGCAGGGTCAGGCGCACCAGGTTCTTGGTCGGCTCTGGCAGCAAGCCAAAGCGATCGATCATCTCCACTTGCAGGTCCTTCAGGCCATCCTCGTCGGTGGCCGAAGCGATGCGTTTGTAGAGAATCAGCCGCGCGTGCACGTCCGGCAGGTAGTCCTCTGGAATCAGTGCCGGCAGGCGCAGGTTGATTTCCGGACCGCCGCCCAGAGGCTGGTCGAGGTTCGGCTGTTCGCCCTTGCGGATGGCTTTCACCGCGCGCTCGAGCATCTCCATATAAAGGGTGAAACCCACGGCCTGGATCTGCCCGCTCTGGCCGTCGCCCAGCAGTTCGCCAGCGCCACGGATTTCCAGGTCGTTGGTGGCCAGGACAAAGCCGGCCCCCAGGTCCTGGGTGTTGGCGATGGCTTCCAGACGCTTTTCGGCGTCCGGAGTGATTTGCTGGCGCGGTGGTGTCAGCAGGTAGGCGTACGCCTGGTGGTGACTGCGGCCGACCCGGCCGCGCAACTGGTGCAGCTGGGCCAGGCCGAACTTGTCGGCGCGCTCGATGATGATGGTGTTGGCGCTCGGCACGTCGATGCCGGTCTCGATGATGGTCGAGGCGATCAGCACATTGAAGCGCTTGTGGTAGAAGTCACTCATCACCTGTTCGAGTTCGCGTTCGCGCATCTGCCCATGGCCGATGCCGATCCGTGCTTCCGGCACCAGTTCGGCCAGGTCCGCGGCGCATTTCTCGATGGTCTTCACGTCGTTGTGCAGGTAATAAACCTGGCCGCCACGCAGCAGCTCACGCAGCAGGGCCTCTTTGACCGTGCTCTTGTTCTGCTCCATGACAAAGGTGCGCACCGACAGGCGTCGCGCCGGCGGCGTGGCAATGATCGACAGGTCGCGCATGCCCGATACCGCCATGTTCAGCGTGCGCGGGATCGGCGTGGCGGTGAGGGTGAGGATGTCCACCTCGCTGCGCAATGCCTTGAGCTGTTCTTTCTGGCGTACGCCAAAACGGTGCTCTTCGTCGATGATCACTAGGCCGAGGTTTTTGATCTTGACGTCGTCCTGCAGCAGCTTGTGGGTGCCGATGACGATGTCGATCTTGCCTTCTGCCAGGTCCGCCACCGCAGCATTCACTTCCTTGGCCGATTTGAAGCGGCTCATCACTTCCACGGTCACCGGCCAGTCGGCGAAGCGGTCGCGGAAGCTGTTGTAGTGCTGCTGGGCGAGCAGGGTGGTGGGCACCAGGATCGCCACTTGGCGGCCGCCGTGCACGGCAATGAACGCCGCGCGCATGGCCACTTCGGTTTTGCCGAAGCCCACGTCGCCGCACACCAGGCGGTCCATGGGCTTGGGCGCGAGCATGTCGGCGCGCACCGCTTCGATGGTGGTCTGCTGGTCCGGGGTTTCTTCAAACGGGAAGCCGGCGCTGAAGGTGGCGTAGTCGGCTTTCGGGTCGGCAAAGGCATAGCCTTCGCGGGCCGCTCGGCGGGCGTAGATGTCCAGCAGTTCGGCGGCCACATCGCGCACCTGTTCGGCGGCTTTGCGCTTGGCTTTCTGCCAGGTTTCCGAGCCCAGGCGGTGCAGCGGGGCCAGGGCGTCGTCGCTGCCGGTGTAGCGGGCGATCAGGTGCAGGTTGGCCACCGGCACGTAAAGCTTGGCGCCCTCAGCGTATTCCAGGGTGAGGAATTCCGCGGCCTGGTTATCGATTTCAAGGGTCGCCAGGCCCAGGTAGCGGCCGACACCGTGGTCGATGTGCACCACCGGCGCGCCTTCGCGCAGCTCGGTGAGGTTCTTGATCACGGCGTCGTTGTTGGCGTCGGCGCGTTTTTCCCGGCGCCGGCGCTGCATGACCCGTTGGCCGAACAGCGGGCTTTCGGCCACCAGGGCCAGGGCCGGGTCATCCAGCAGCAGGCCTTCGTCCAGGGGGGCGATGGTGATGGCCAGGCGGTCTTTGCCGGTGACGAAATCCGGCCAGCTGTCGACCGTCTTGGGCCGCAGCTTCAAGCGTTCCAGCAACTCCAGCAGCACTTCCCGGCGGCCGGCGGATTCGGCGGTAAACAGCACGCGCCCGGGGAATTCGTCGAGGAAGTTCGCCAGCGCCGCCAACGGCTGGTTGGCCTTGGCTTCGATGGCCAGGTTCGGCAGCTCTTGGGCCGGGAAGCGTTCGCGGCCGACGCCGGCTTCCAGGTCTTGCTGGCTGGCCACCACCCGTGGCCAGTTCTTCAGCCGGGCGAAGCAGTCCTCCACCGGCAGGAACAATTCCGCCGGTGGCAATAGAGGCCGGGAAGGATCGATGCGCCGCTCTTCATAGCGGTTGCGCACATCGTTCCAGAAGTTTTCCGCCGCCTGCTCGATACCCGGCAGGGAGAACACCTGAGTGTCCTGGGGCAGGTAGTCGAACAGGGTCGAGGTTTCTTCGAAGAACAGCGGCAGGTAGTACTCGATGCCGGCCGGCGTGATTCCGCTGCTCAGGTCCTGGAAGATCGGGCAGCGGCGGAAGTCCACGTCGAAACGTTCGCGGAAACGCGCCTTGAAGCGGGTGACCGCCTCTTTCTGCAGCGGAAATTCCTTGGCCGGCAACAGGCGGATCGACTCGACCTTGTCAATGGAACGCTGGTTTTCCGGATCGAAGGTGCGCAGGGTCTCGATTTCATCGTCGAACAGGTCGATGCGATAGGGCAGTTTGCTGCCCATCGGGAACAGGTCGATCAGGGCGCCACGCACGGCGAACTCGCCATGTTCGTAGACCGTGTCCACGCAGCGGTAGCCGCTGGCTTCGAGGCGGGTGCGCATCTGCTCCACATCGAGCTTCTGCCCCACATCCAGCACCAGGCTGCTGCCCAGCAGGAACTGGGTCGGCGCCAGGCGGTGCAGGGCCGTGGTAATCGGCACCACCAGCACGCCGTGCTCCAGCTCCGGCAGCCTATAAAGGCTGGCGATGCGCTGGGAAATGATGTCCTGGTGCGGCGAGAACAGGTCGTAGGGCAGGGTTTCCCAGTCGGGAAAGTGCAGCACCGGCAAATCCGGGGCGAAGAAACCCAGCTCCTGCTCCAGCCGCTCGGCGCTTTGGCTGTCGGCGGTCAGTAGCAGGGTGAAACGCTTGGCGGCGCTGGCCGCTTCGGCGATGGCCAGGCTCAGCGCGGCACCGGGCAGGTTGCCCCAATGCTGCTTGCCGGAGGCGGTAGGGAGTAGCGGTAGACGCAGGACGGGCACGGAAGGTTGAGCTCCAAGCGTTGCGACAAAGTCGGCAATTGTAGCGGGGGCGGGTGCCGGCTGTCAGTGGCTGATGCGTCTATTACGCCGGTTGGGGCAAATGTAGTGGCAATGACAAAAAAAGCACCAGTTCGGAGCTAAATGTAGTGCCGAATCGGGGCTGGGTTACGGAGGGTTACAGACAAGGCGCTGAGTCGTTCAAAAAATTGACGCTCCTGGAGGCCCCGGTTTTACTGGCTTTTAGCGCGGTGTTATTTTTTTGCAAGGGTTTTTGTTACTGATCCAACGACAGGCGCGCATTGCTACGGGAGGGACACGGCGGCATAATGTAGCCCCTTTTTTCTGCCCCTACATGTGGAAGGTTCCCGTGACTCAGAAGCCCGACCAGTGTCTTGGTGAATGGATCGACCGTGAAGCACTCGCAGAAGCGATGATTCCGCTTATCGGTCAGCTGTACCGCAATAACAATGTGGTCAGCTCGATCTATGGCCGCAGCCTGATCAACCAGTCTGTCATCGCGATTCTCAAAGCTCACCGCTTTGCTCGCCACCGTTCCGCCGACGACAGCGAACTCTCCGTCCACGAAACATTCCCACTGCTCAAAGCCATGAGCGAGCTCAAGCTCGGCGCGGCTTCGGTAGATTTGGGCAAGTTGGCGTTCAAATTCCGCAACGAAGGCAACGGCCGCACCGCCGAGCAGTTCGTCCGCGAAGAAATGGCTGACGTGGTTGGCCAGCAAAACGCTTCCGCACGCAAAGGCACCGACGTTGTGCTCTACGGCTTCGGTCGTATCGGCCGTCTGCTGGCGCGCATCCTGATCGAAAAAACCGGTGGCGGCGACGGCCTGCGTCTGCGTGCCATCGTGGTGCGCAAAGGCGCCGACAACGACCTGACCAAGCGCGCCAGCCTGCTGCGTCGCGACTCGGTGCACGGTTCGTTCAACGGCACCATCACCATCGATGAAGAAAACAACACCATCACCGCCAACGGCAACCTGATCCAGGTGATCTACGCGAAGAACCCGACCGAGGTGGATTACACCCAATACGGGATCAAGAACGCGTTGCTGGTGGACAACACCGGTGTATGGCGTGACGCCGACGGCCTGGGCCAGCACTTGGCCTGCCCGGGTATCGATCGCGTGGTGCTGACCGCGCCCGGCAAAGGCAAGCTGAAGAACATCGTTCACGGCATTAACCACGCCGAAATCACCGCTGACGATAAGATCGTTTCCGCGGCGTCCTGCACCACCAACGCCATCGTGCCGGTGCTCAAGGCCGTCAACGACAAGTTCGGCATCATCAACGGCCACGTTGAAACCGTTCACTCGTACACCAACGACCAGAACCTGATCGACAACTTCCACAAAGGCGATCGCCGTGGTCGTTCCGCTGCGCTGAACATGGTAATCACCGAGACCGGTGCTGCCACCGCTGCTGCCAAGGCCCTGCCTGAGCTGGCCGGCAAGCTGACCGGTAACGCGATCCGTGTTCCGACGCCGAACGTGTCGATGGCCATTCTCAACCTGAACCTTGAGAAAGCCGCCACCCGTGAAGAGATGAACGAGTACCTGCGCTACATGGCGCTGCACTCCGATCTGCATAAGCAAATCGACTTCGTCAACTCGCAGGAAGTGGTGTCCACCGACTTCGTTGGCTCGCGCCACGCCGGTGTAGTGGACGCTGAAGCGACCATCTCCCAAGACAACCGCGTTGTGCTGTACGTCTGGTACGACAACGAGTTCGGTTACAGCTGCCAGGTGATTCGCGTGATGGAAGACATGGCCGGTGTAAACCCGCCAGCGTTCCCGCGCTAAGCCTTAGCCGCTTATGAAAACGCCCCGACTTGTCGGGGCGTTTTTTTTGCGGTGATGCAGGACAGGCGAAGCGTTGGCGAGGGTTTTATATCGTTTTAATCTGGGAAATGGTTTGCTCAGAACCCACTTCGCAGTTGCTGCTTTATATCGATTGGGTATTTATAAAAAACGCCGATTAAAAATAAGTACTTGTCGCGGTTCTGTTGTTTTGTTTGTTAGTTGGATCCAGGTTATATGTCGGCATCTAATTGGCGCCATTAATTTGATCGGTGGCCAGTACTTGACACTGCTTGGCGGCTGAACTTAGTGTCGCCTCTGACAACGCCCGGCATCCCCCGGGACAGAGATGTCAATGTGCCTTGTTCGGTTGATCAGGCGCACTTCCTACTTCCTGCCAGTATTGAGTTTACGAATGTCATAGACAGTGCACTTGCCTGTTCTGACCTTATATAACTCCCCAAAAAGACGGGAATCTCATTCCTGCTCACCTCATAAGAATCACCACTAAGCCAACGGCTGTTTTGGGTTGTCTGGTGTATTGATTTTATTTTTCTGATAACGCCTGCCTGATGCATGTGCGGTTCTGGAGTGTTGTTGCCTGCCATTGGCGAGCAACTACCACAGGCCGTGTTTATGGGTTTAGTGGGAGCGTCAGACATGGTGCAAGCAGGCTCAAAGTTCTTTTCACTATCCCTGTTGCCCCGTTTGGTGGGCTTGGGGGTTCTGGCTTTTATTCTCTGGCTGTTGCTGTCCACCCTGTTGATGCCGCTGGTATCGGCTTCGGCCACCCGGGCGATCCTGAATGCGCCGGTGATTTTGCTGACGACACCCATCGACGGTGTGGTCAGTGCCCTTAACGTCAAATCCGGCAGCGCCTTCACCCGAGGGCAAAGCATCGCCCTGGTGGAAAATCCGCGGGCCAATCAGGAAACCCTGCTGACCCTGCGCACCCGCCGCCTGAGCCTTGAGCAGCAGTTATCCTCATCACGCAGCCAGTCAGAGCACGACCAGCAGTTCTACCAGGCCCTGGAGAAAACCAGCCTGGAGTACCAGTCGGCTTTCCACACCCGCCAGCTCTACACCCAGAAAGCCCTGCGCGCCGAAAGCAGCGCCGCCAGCGCCCGTTTGCAGGACGCCCGGGAGACAGTGGAGCGCAACCTCGAGCTGTTCCGCCAGGGTGCGGTGAGCGGGGCGATGGTGGCTTCGTCGAAAGCCCAACTGGCTTCGCTGCAAGGCGCCGCCGAGTCGATTCGCTCGCAGTTGGGCATCAGCAGTGGTGATCTGAACGCGGCCAATCAGCAGGTCTACCTGGACCCCGACCAACTGCGCATGTTCGATCTGCGGGCGCAAATGGTCACCTTGAAATTGAGCCTCGAAAACCAGGCGCGCAACCGCGAGACCCTGGAGCAGGAACTGGAGCAGCTCGACGCCTTGATCGAGGCCGAGAACACCCGGGTGAAACTGATGGTCGGTTACGACGTGGTGGCTTATGCGCCGGGCACGGTGCAGGAGTTGCTGGCCCCCCAAGGCACCTTGGTGCGTGCCGGCGCCACCTTGCTGCGTGCCACCAACTGTGGGGAAAGCTACGTGATTGCGGTATTCCCCGAGCGCATGGCCAGCAAGATCGACCGCGACAGCGTGCTCACGGTGCGGATTCGCGGCTTGTCGGAGCCGTTGAAGGCCAAGGTGGCGCAACTGTTGTCCAGCTCCTCGGACATTCAGGCTGGCACCTACAGCGTGCCGTTTCCTTATGCCGAGCAGAATTCGGTCTACGTGGTCGGCACCTTTGCCGAGGACCTCAGTGAGGCGCAGCGGGCGATGGTCTGCAAGCCGGGGCTGTGGGCGTCCGCCGAGGTATCGGGCCCATGAGCTGGCGCCTGATCTGGCCGGTTCTCGCGGGGGTGCTGCTGATGCCGATGACCAGGGCCGGCTGGGCCGAACCTGGGCGCCTGCAGTTGGCGGACCTGACCTGCGCAGCCCTGGATCGTGCGGTGCAGGCCCAGGGCAACGGGCCGCTGCTGCTGGCCAGCTACCCTGCGCTGGACCTGCCGCCGACCTCGATCCTGGCGTTGCGCGGGGTGGCGTTCACCTACGACAACGCTCTGGCCAGCATTGCCCTGTTCGCGTGCGGCAAGCCGGGGCCGGCGCGGCAGATTGCCGATGCCCTGGCCTTTGCGGTGATGCACGACCCGGAATATCAGGACGGGCGCCTGCGCAATGCCTATGCCTCGGGCCCTGTGGCCACGCCCGCGATGCGCTTGCCGGGGTACTGGAGCGTCGAACTCAATGCCTGGAGCCAGGATGCCTATCAGGTCAGCAGCGCCACCGGCAATCAGGCCTGGGGCGCGCTGGCGCTGTTGGAGGCCTATCGCCAGACCCGTGAACCGAGCTACCTGGCGGCCGCGCGCCGCTTGCTGGACTGGGTGCGGCAGAACACCTACGACTCGCGGGCTCCGGCGGGGTTTAGTGGTGGCTTGTATGGCTACTTTCCCCGGCAAGTGCGTCAGGGCTGGAAGTCCACTGAACACAATGTCGACCTGGTGGCGGCCTGGCACGCCTTGGCGCAGTGGGTGCCTGATGCTGACGCCAGCGCTCAGGCGCAGATCGCCCGGCAGTTTGTGCAAAGCCAATGGGACGAGACCCAGGGCCGCTTTTTGATCGGCACCGGTGAAGATGGGCAAACCTCCGATCGCCTGCGCTCCGGCCTGGATGCGCAGATCTGGCCGCTGCTGGCGGTGCCCGAGCCCCCGCAGGACTGGCGCCGGGTGTTCGCGTTTATCGACCGTGCCCATCGTTTCGGCGAAGGCTACGGCTTCAACCGCGACCCGGACGGCCTGTGGACGGAAGGCACCGCCCAGGCTGCGGCGGTGGCGCGGCTCAGTGGCCTGCAGGGCCAGGCCAGCCCGCTGTGGCGGGTGCTGTTGGCGCAACAGGCCAGCCAGGGCTGGCTGTTTGCAACACCGCAAGCGCGTATCGGTACCGGGCTGGCCATAGGCCCGGACTCTGTCGGCAATGACTTTTTCTATTACCACCTGCCTCACCTGGGTGCCACGGCGTGGGCGGCGATTGCCGCGACCGGTGTCAACCCGTTTACCGGATCACGAGAGGCTGACTGACATGCAGGCACTGGACTCGCTGCAACTTGTGCAAATCAACGCCTGGACCCTGGCGGCAGTGGTGCTCTTCAGCTGCTTGACCCGCCGCGAGCAATGGGGCGCGCGGGCCGGGTTCGGCGCGCTGACGGCGTTGCTGCTGGTCAACTATGCCGTGTGGCGAGTGCGCGAGACCTTGCCCGACAGCGGCTCTGGCTTTGCCACGGTGTGGGCATACGCCTTTGTGTTTTTCGAGATGCTGGCCATCGGATACACCCTGTTTTCCATCCTGGTGATGCTCTGCCGCTCTGATCATCGGGCCGCCGCCGATGCCGGTGAGCAGCGTTTGCGGGCGGCGGGGCGCGGGGTGCCAGCGGTGGATGTGTTTATCGCCACCTATAACGAAGGCCTGGAGATCCTGGAAAAAACCATCATTGCCGCCCAGGCCATCGACTACCCGAATTTCACCCTCTGGGTGCTGGACGATACCCGTCGCGACTGGCTGCGCGACTACTGCGCCGAAGTGGGCGTGCACTATGCTCGGCGCCCGGACAACACCCACGCCAAGGCCGGTAACCTGAACAATGGCTTGCGTCAGTCCGCGGCCTTGAGCAATGCGCCGTACATCTTGGTGCTGGATGCCGACTTCGCCGCCCAGCAGCCGATACTCATGCGTACCCTGGGGTTGTTCGATGACCCTCGGGTCGGCCTGGTGCAGACGCCGCAGTTCTACTACAACCCCGATCCGATCCAGCACAACCTCGGCTCCTCGATGTGCTGGGTGGACGAGCAGCGGGTGTTCTTCGATGTCTTTCAGCCGGCCAAGGATGGCTGGGATGCGGCGTTTTGTGTGGGCACGTCATTTGTGGTGCGGCGTGACCTGATCAACCAGATCGGCGGCTTTCCCACCGGTTCGGTGTGTGAGGACATCTACACCACCTACCGCTTGTTGCAGCAAGGCTACGTGACGCGCTGGCTCAATGAGCGGCTGTCCATTGGCCTGTCGGCCGAAGGCTTGACCGAGTACATCAACCAGCGCTCGCGCTGGTGCCTGGGGACTGTCCAGGTAGCGCTGCTCAAGGACGGCCCGCTGCGCGGCCGGGGCTACAGCCTGAACGATCGACTGCATTACCTGCATGGCCTGATGCACTGGTTCTCCAAGCCGTTCATCTTGATGATGCTGGTGTCGCCGGTGCTCTACTGGTACTTCGGCATCGCCGGGTTCTATGCCACGCCTGGGGATTTCCTGGTCCATGGCCTGCCGGCGTTGATCGCCTTCTGGGGCTACGGCACCTGGGTCACCGATCGGCGCACGTTGCCGGTGTTTACCGAGGTGACGCAGATCGTCGCCTCCCTGGCGGTCACCGCGACCCTGGCCAGCGCGCTGCTGCGACCGTTCGGGCGGCCGTTCAAGGTCACTGCCAAGGGCCTGGACCGGACCCACACCGTTGTCCACTGGAAGTTGTTCGGTTTTTTCCTGACGCTGACTCTGCTGGCCCAGGCCGGGGCCTTTATCGCCATCAGCACGGCCGCTTCCTTCGACGGCAACATGCTGTTCAACCTGTGCTGGACCGTGGTGGCGCTGATCTACAACCTGGCCACGCTGGTGGCCTGCGTGGACCGTCCGCGGTTGCACGGCGAGGAGCGGTTCCCCTTCGACAAGCCCACGGGCTTGCGCCTGGCGGATAAAGTCCTGCCTGGGCGCCTGCTGGATATTTCCCTGAGCGGGGCCTCGCTGTCCTGTGCCTTTGCTCGTTCGATCAAGCCTGGCGTCAAGGGCCAGTTGTGGATCAACAAGCTCGGCTGGCTAGGGTTTGAGGTGATGCGCAATCACGGCAGTGACCGGCTTGGCGTGCGATTTGTCGAGTTGAACGAGGGCTTGCGGCAACGCTTGATTGCCCGTCTGTTCAGTGATGCCAGCATCAATGTGGTCAGCAAGGCGGAGCCGGCCCAGGCCTTTGGCACCTTGTTGCGACGGGCGCTGGTTGGGGAAAAAGCCACTGCGCCAATACCTGCGCGTGCGCCTCGGGCGGTGCCCGCCAGCGTGTTGCCGGTTGTGCATGCGCGGCGCTCGGCCAGGCGACCGCTGGCGCCGATGGTCAATCTCACAGGGGGTGTGTGGGGCGCGTTGCTGGCGCCGTTGCGTGCCTTGCTCGGTCAGCGTTTCTAGAGGTGAACCATGCACACTTGCCTTGCTTCGACCTGCGTGATGTCCGTGCTGTTCTTGACGGCCTGCTCCCTGGAGCCCACCTATGAAAAACCGGATGCGCCGATCGACGAACAATGGCCGGCGGCGTCCCTCGACAGCTGTTGCAACGCCAAGGAGGCGTTCGACCGGGACTGGCATGGGTTTATTCTCGACCCGCGCCTGCGCTCGCTGATTGAGTTGGCCCTGGATAACAACCGTGGCTTGCGCCAGTTCGCCGCCAGTGTGGAAGAGGCCCGGGCCGGGTACGCGGGGACCCGCTCGGGGTTGTTTCCGTCCCTCGGCATCGACAGTTATGCCGGGCGCAGCAAGTTGCCGCCGCTGGTACGAACCCCGGGCGGTGGCGACAGCGCCGGCAGCATCGCCAATACCTTTCAGGTCGGCGCGGGTTTTACCTCGTACGAGTTGGACCTGTTCGGGCGCATTCGCAGCCAGAGCAACGCCGCCGGGGCGCGTTTCGAAGCCTCGGAAGCGGACTATCAGACGGCGCGCCTGGCGTTGATCGGCGAAGTTGCCAGCACCTGGCTGACCCTCAAGGCCAGCCAGAACCTGCTGGACCTGGCCCAAAACACCTATGACGCGCAGAACCGCTACGGCGAGCTGTTGCGCAAGAGTTTCAACCTGGGCTCCAGCGCCCGCATCGATGTGCACCAGGCGGATGCGCAAACCAACACCGCGGCGGTGCAGGTCAATACTTATCGCATGCAGGTGGCGCAGAACCTCAATGCGTTGCGGGTGCTGGTGGGCCAGCCGGTGCCGCCGGCCTTGCTGCCGACAGGGTTGCTCGGCGAGTCCCTGGCCACGGCCGATGTGCCGGCCGGCTTGCCGTCGTCATTGTTGGAGCGGCGGCCCGACATCATGGCCGCCGAGGCGCTGTTGCGCGCGGCCAATGCAGACATCGGTGCCGCTCGTAGCGCTTACTTTCCGACGTTCTCCCTGACCTCGGCGCTGGGCAGCCTGAGTGGCGACTTTTCCCGCTTGCTGAGCGGGCCGGCGCAGTTCTGGTCGGTGGCCTTGGCCGGCTCCCTGACCCTGATCGACGGGGGCGCGCGGCGGGCGCAGGTGGATGCCAGTCGTGCGCGCTTCCAGGGGCAGGCTGCCGCTTACGAAGCCACGGTGCAAAACGCCTTTCGTGAGGCCGCCGATGCGTTGAACGCACGCCAGGAAATGCTTGCCCAGGTCGCGTTTCAGAAGCGTCTGGTCGGTGACTATCAGGAAGCCCATCGGCAGTCGCGACTGCGCTTCGAGGGTGGCCTGGACAGTTATTTTTCCACCATGGATGCCCAGCGTTCGCTGTTCGAGGCCCAGCAGAAATGGTCACAGATGGAGCTGGCGAGGGAGATCAATCAGGTCAGCCTGTACAAGGCTCTGGGGGGCGGCTGGAGTCAGTCGCTGAAGGTTGCCGGAACGACAGGGGCCGGGCCGCAACGGCTCAGCCCCTGAAGACGCTGGTCAGGCGTTGCTGACGGTGGCCGCCTGGGCGGTGCGCAGCGCATGGCGGTTGCCGCGGAACAGCACCAGGGTGGCGATCAGCCCCAGCACCGCTGCGCCGCTGAGCCAGATACCGGGCGCGGCCTTGTTATCCAACACGTGGATCAGGTACGTGCAGGCCGCCGGCGTGAAGCCGCCAAAGGTCGCGGTCGCCAGGCTGTAGGCCAGGGAGAAACCGGTGGTGCGCACTTCCACTGGCATGATTTCGGTGAGGGCCACCACCATGGCGCCGTTGTACGAGCCATAGAGGAAGGACAACCACAATTCCACCAGCAGCAAGTGGCTGAAGCTCGGGTTGACCACCAGCCAGGACAGGGCCGGGTAGGCCGTCAGGATCGCCAGGATGGTTGCGCTCAGCAGCAAGGGCTTGCGCCCGATCTTGTCGGAGAGGGCGCCCATCACCGGCAGCCAGAAGAAGTTCGACAGGCCGATGCACACCGTCACCAGCAGCGCGTCGAGGTCCGACAGGTTCAATTCGGCCTTGCCGAAGGTCGGGGTGTAGGCCGTGATCAGGTAGAACGACACGGTGGTCATCACCACCAGGGCCATGCCGGCCAGGACAATGCCGAAGTTCTGACCGATCGAGCGGATGATTTCCTGCAGGGTAGGGCGATGTTTACGCGCTTCGAACTCCGGGGTTTCTTCCAGAGAGCGGCGGATCATGAAAATCGCCGGAACGATCATGCAGCCCACCAGGAACGGCACGCGCCAGCCCCAGTCGCCCATTTGCTCGGGGCTCAACCAATGGTTCAGGCCCACGCCCAGCAACCCGGCGAAGACCACCGCCGCTTGTTGGCTGGCGGACTGCCAACTGACGAAAAAGCCTTTGCGGCCCGGGGTGGAAATTTCTGCCAGATAGACCGAAACCCCGCCCAGCTCAACGCCTGCGGAAAAGCCTTGCAGCAGGCGCCCGAGCAGCACCAGCAGCGGTGCGGCGACGCCCAGGGTGGCGTAGCCGGGCACACAGGCGATGAGCACGGTGCCGGCGGCCATCAGCATCAGGGTGATGATCAGGCCCTGACGCCGGCCGTGGCGGTCGATGTAGGCACCGAGGAAGATCGCCCCCAATGGACGCATCAGGAAGCCGGCGCCGAAGGTCGCCAGGGACAGCATCAACGACGCGAAAGCGCTGTCGGCCGGGAAGTAGGCCTTGGCAATGGCCGTGGCGTAGAAGCCGTAGACCATGAAGTCGAACATTTCGAGGAAGTTACCGCTGACAACGCGAAAGATCGCCTTGCCTTTGCCCGTGGTCGTGGACATTTTTTTCACTCACTTTGGCTGTCTTGTTAGCAATCCATGGTCGTTACTCGTCCTCACTGCAACGTTGCGGCGCAGGGCTGCACGGTGGAGCATATTTGTAACAATATGTGTAGAGCGGCGTTCAGGCAATAAAAACCGTTAGCTACCTAGTGATTGGCCCGGTGCGCGAGTTAGAGCGGTTAGTGGCGAAATAGCGGGGCGGAACCGGCTTCCGTTTGTCGCATAATGGCCAGTGTTGCAACAGCAGGGCCGTGGTTTTCGGCCCCTGTACGGGAGAACGGGTCTTGGTGGTTGAGCAAGGGTGGCGAGGGGCGGTTCTCGGATGGCTGGCGGTGTTGCTTGGGGGCTGCGGCCAGGGCGCGTCCCTGGAGCAGATCGGCGGCCCGACCATGGGCAGCCACTATTCGGTCAGCTACGTCCGGGAGGCCGGGTTGGCTGCTCCCGGCGAAGTGCAGGGCGAGGTGGAAAAGATCCTCGCCGAGGTCGATCAGCAGTTATCCACTTACCGCGGCGATTCGCTGATCGAAGTCTTTAATCGGTTGCCGGCCAACAGCTGCCAGGTGATGCCCGAGCCGGTGCTGCAATTGGTGCGGGTGGGCGAGGGGTTGTCCCGGGAGAGCGCCGGCGCTTTCGATTTGACGGTCGAGCCGTTGCTCAACCTGTGGGGTTTTGGCCCGCAAGGGCGCGAGGAACAGGTTCCGAGTGCGGCGGCTCAGGCCGAGGTGCACCAGCGCGTCGGGCACGGCCATCTGCGTATCGACGGCGATCGGCTGTGCAAGGATGCGGCGGTGGAAGTGGACTTCAATAGCATCGCCGCCGGCTACGCCGTGGACCGAATCGCTGCCAGGCTGGTGCAGATGGGGATCGCCAATTACCTGGTGGAAGCCACCGGCGAACTCAAGGCCGCCGGCAGGAAACCCGACGGTGCGCCTTGGCGCATCGCCCTTGAGGAGCCTCGGGATGATCGGCAGGTGGCGCAGCGGATCATCGAACTGGACGGTTATGGCGTCTCCACCTCGGGGGATTATCGCCATTACTTCGAACAGGGTGGCCAGCGCTATTCGCACACCTTCGACGCCCGCAGCGGCAAGCCGGTAAATCACGCCCTGGCTTCGGTCACGGTGATTCATCCTTCCGCGCTGATGGCCGATGGCTTATCCACCTTGTTGCTGATTCTCGGCCCCGAGCAGGGTTGGGATTACGCAGAAAAGCACGATATCGCAGCATTTTTTGTGATTCGTGCCGATACAGCTTTCGTCACACGCAGCAATCCACCCTTCGAGCGCCTGTTTGGCGGGCCAAGGCCCTGATCCTGTGCGCCTCGGTGCGGCCTGTAGTGAAGGCAAAAGTAGCCTACGACGCGACCAAGGGTTAATGTGCGCGGCGTTGACGCTTCTATAGACTGTGCCCGGGTTCGTGACCGAGCCAAATTGATCCTTCATGCCGCTGGCCGCGGCATGATTTAGCCGGAGGCGCCAGAAGGGTGCCTCGGCCTGTTCTGAGGAGTACGCATGGCTGTCTACAACTACGACGTAGTGGTGCTGGGCTCAGGCCCCGCTGGAGAAGGTGCGGCAATGAATGCCGCGAAAGCAGGACGCAAAGTGGCGATGGTCGATAGCCGTCGCCAGGTCGGCGGTAACTGCACCCACCTGGGTACCATTCCGTCCAAGGCCCTGCGTCACTCGGTCCGCCAGATCATGCAGTTCAACACCAACCCGATGTTCCGGGCCATTGGCGAGCCGCGCTGGTTCTCCTTCCCGGACGTGCTCAAGAGCGCCGAGAAGGTCATCTCCAAGCAGGTGGCCTCGCGCACCGGTTACTACGCCCGCAACCGGGTCGATGTGTTCTTCGGTACCGGCAGCTTCGCCGACGAGCAGACCATTGAAGTGGTTTGCGCCAACGGTGTAGTGGAAAAGCTGGTGGCCAAGCACATCATCATCGCCACCGGTTCGCGTCCTTATCGCCCGGCCGATATCGATTTCCACCACCCGCGTATCTACGATAGCGACACCATCCTCAGCCTCGGCCACACCCCGCGCAAACTGATTGTTTACGGCGCCGGGGTCATTGGTTGCGAATACGCTTCGATCTTCAGCGGCCTTGGGGTGCTGGTGGAGCTGGTGGATAACCGCGGCCAGTTGCTCAGCTTCCTGGATTCGGAGATTTCCCAGGCCCTGAGCTACCACTTCAGCAACAACAACATCACCGTGCGCCACAACGAGGAATACGACCGCGTTGAAGGCCTGGACAACGGCGTGATCCTGCACCTGAAGTCCGGCAAGAAGATCAAGGCCGACGCCTTGCTCTGGTGCAACGGCCGGACTGGCAACACCGACAAGCTGGGCATGGAAAACATCGGGGTCAAGGTCAATAGCCGGGGCCAGATCGAGGTGGACGAGAACTACCGCACCTGCGTCCCGAACATCTATGGCGCCGGTGACGTGATCGGCTGGCCAAGCCTGGCCAGTGCCGCCCATGACCAGGGTCGCTCGGCGGCGGGCAGCATCGTCGACAACGGCAGCTGGCGTTTCGTCAACGACGTGCCGACCGGGATCTATACCATTCCCGAGATCAGCTCGATCGGTAAGAACGAGCAGGAACTGACCCAGGCCAAGGTGCCTTACGAAGTCGGCAAGGCCTTCTTCAAGAGCATGGCGCGGGCGCAGATCGCCGGCGAGCCGCAAGGCATGCTGAAGATCCTGTTCCACCGTGAAACCCTGGAAGTGCTGGGTGTGCACTGCTTCGGTTACCAGGCGTCGGAGATTGTCCACATCGGCCAGGCCATCATGAGCCAGCCGGGCGAACTCAACACCCTGAAGTACTTCGTCAACACCACCTTCAACTACCCGACCATGGCTGAAGCCTATCGGGTAGCGGCGTACGACGGCCTCAACCGGCTTTTTTGAGCGGCTCCGGCCGGTGGCCTGAGCCGGCCGGGGAGACCGATTTCAGTAATTCTCGAGGGTGGCAGTGGCCAAACCGGGAAAGTCTGTAATCAGGCTATCTACGCCGAAGTCGGCGAGCCTGCGCATCAGCGCGGGTTCGTTGACGGTCCATACCGATACATGCAAGCCCTGGCGCTGTGCCCGTTGCAGGCGCTCCGGGGTGCACAACGTCCAGTTCAACGCCAGAATCTCGCAGCCATAGCTTTGCGCGACCTTCAACGGGTCGAGCCAGGCGTATTCGGCGACCAGTCCACGGGACAGGTCGGGGGTCAGGTCGACCGCCGCCTTGAGCACTTCCCGGGAGCTAGAGGTCACGGTGACCTTGTCCAGCAGGCCGAAGCGCTGGGCCATCTCGCGAATCGCCAGCACGGTGGTGGCGGCGCGGGTGCGGGAGGCGCTCTTGACCTCCAGTTGCCAGTGGTCGAAGTCGCACTTCTCGAACAACTCTTCCAGGCGTGGAATGGGGCAGGGGTTGATCCAGCCCGGGCCGCCCTTGCGCGCGTCGTAGGTCACCAGTTCGGCTGCGCTGTGCTCCACTACCTTGCCGCGGCGTTCGGTGGTGCGTTTCAGGGTCGGGTCGTGGATCACCATCAACTCGCCGTCCTTGGACAGGTGCAGGTCGAGCTCGCAACGGCGAACGCCGTGTTTAAGGCACTCCTGAAAGCTGGTCAGGGTATTTTCCGGTGCTTCGCCTTTAGCGCCGCGATGGCCATAAATCAGGGTCACGTTTGCTCCTTAACGCAGAGGGTTACAGCAGGTGTTCTTGAGGGCGCCGCACAGCTATGACTCAGTCAGCCGGCGGATCGTTCTGCTCTCGGGCCAGGCGCCGTTCCTGTGCCTGTTTCTGCAGGATGTAGCGGGCCAGGAGCTGCCGTTGGCCGTCGGTCAGGGCTTCGAACTCGGTGCCGATTTCGAAGGTGCCGAAGCTTTGCGGTTCGCAATGGGTGACTTTGGCGCGTAGCAGCAAGCCCAGCGCCTGGGGCATCAGCAGCAGTTTCACCGCGAGGTGGCTGCCGGTCGGGTAGGCCAGGTGATGGCTGAACTCGATGCCGCCTTCGGAAATGATTACTCGCTGCGGTTCGCCAAACTTGCCGAGCACCGTCTGGGCCACCACCTGGCCGAGCAGATCGATGCGTTTGTTCATGACTTTCAGGTAGGCGGCCAGCGTGCGATCACGCTCGCTGACTTGGCGCAGCAGATGCTGGGATTCGAACTCGCTGAGGTGCAATTCGCTGAGCAAATTGAACAGCGGCGACTCATCCAGCAACACTTCCCTGCTCGCCGCGGCGGGGGCGGACAGGGGCCTAATTTCCAGTGCGATCGTGTCCTCGATACGGTAGTATTCGCGGCGATCTTCTTCATCTAATGTCGACATGGCGAACCCATGGTAGAGGCAGTGGTCTGAGTGTAAAGCTGCTTACCAGGCCCCGCCACAAGGACGTCTTCTTTTCCTCCGAACAAGCCCCGACATGTTCAGACCTCTGTTTGTATTTATTGGCACGCGTTATACCCGTGCAAAGCGTCGCAATCATTTTGTGTCATTCATTTCCCTGACCTCGATGATCGGACTCGCCCTCGGCGTAGTCGTGATGATCGTTGTGCTGTCGGTGATGAATGGTTTCGACCATGAGATGCGCACCCGCGTGCTGGGCATGGTGCCCCACGCGACCATCGAGTCCGGTGAGCCCATCGGCGACTGGCAAAGCCTGGCCGACAAGGTCAAGCAGAACCCCAAAGTGCTGGCGGTGGCGCCCTTCACCCAGATGCAGGGGTTGCTGACCAATAACGGCCAGGTGCAGAAGGTCTTGCTCAATGGCATCGACCCGGCCAGAGAACGGCAGGTGTCGATCATCGACAACTTCATGCAGCAAGGCCAACTGGACGCCCTGGCGCCCGGCAGCTTCGGCATCGTGATCGGTGACAAAGCAGCGGCCAAGCTGGGCGTGGTCCTGGGCGACAAGGTGACCTTCGTCGCGCCGGAAGTCACGGTGACGCCGGCGGGGATGTTCCCACGCATGAAACGCTTCACGGTGGTCGGCATCTTCCACGTCGGTGCCGGTGAGATCGACGGTTACCTGGGCGTGACCAATCTCGATGACCTGGGCCGCTTGCATCGCTGGAAGCCGGACCAGGTCCAGGGCTTGCGCCTGAAGTTCGACGACCTGTTCCAGGCGCCGCGCACTGCCTGGGAAATCGCCCAGCAGTTGGGTGAGAACCACTATTACGCCCGTGACTGGACCCGTACCCACGGCAACCTGTACCAGGCCATTCGCATGGAAAAAGCCATGATCGGCCTGCTGTTGCTGCTGATCGTCGCGGTGGCGGCCTTCAACATCATCTCCACCCTGGTGATGGTGGTGAATGACAAGAAGGGCGACATTGCCATTCTGCGCACCTTGGGCGCCACACCGGGCACGATCATGGCGATCTTCATGGTCCAGGGCACGGTGATTGGCGTGGTGGGCACCCTGATCGGCGCCTTGGTCGGGATGTTCGCCGCGCTGAATGTCAGCGCTGCGATCTCCGCCCTGGAAGGCCTGATCGGGCACAAATTCCTCAATGCCGACGTGTACTTCATCGACTACCTGCCGTCCCAGCTGATGGCCGAGGACGTGTTGATGGTCTGTGGCGCGGCCTTGGTCCTGAGTTTCCTCGCCACCCTGTATCCAGCCTGGCGTGCCGCGCGCACCCAGCCGGCGGAGGCGCTTCGTTATGAGTGAGTTGGGCATGAGTGAAAAAGCAATCTTGAGCTGCCGCGACCTGGGCAAGGCCTACGAGGAAGGCCCGGAGTCGGTGGTGGTGTTGTCTGGCCTGCAGTTGGAGCTGCACCCGGGTGAGCGCGTGGCGATTGTCGGCACTTCCGGTTCCGGCAAAAGCACCTTGCTCAACCTGCTGGGCGGGCTGGACACGCCGTCCAAGGGCAGCGTCTGGCTGGCGGGTGAAGAACTGTCGGCCCTGGGTGAAAAGGCCCGCGGCCAACTGCGCAACCGCTCCCTGGGCTTCGTGTATCAGTTCCACCACTTGCTGGCGGAATTCACGGCCCTGGAAAACGTCTGCATGCCGTTGCTGATCGGCCGCACGCCAATCCCCGAGGCGCGGCAGCGTGCCACGGCGTTGCTGGAGCGGGTTGGCCTGGGTCATCGCCTGGAGCACAAGCCGGCCGAATTGTCCGGCGGCGAGCGCCAGCGTGTGGCGATTGCTCGAGCGCTGGTCAACCGGCCCGGGCTGGTGATGCTCGACGAGCCCACCGGCAACCTCGACTCCCACACCGCCCAGGGCATTCAGGATTTGATGCTGGAACTCAGCACCTCGATGCGCACCGCGTTCCTGGTGGTGACCCACGACATGAACCTGGCCCGGCAGATGGATCGCGTACTGCACTTGCAAGAAGGCCATCTGGTCGCGATTTGATGCGGCTGCACACGGCGCTGGCGGCTTGATCCGCGGGCGCCGGGTTTCTAATTTTTCTACGGTGCCTCGCTAATGTTCAGACCGTTATCGATCTTTATCGGCACGCGCTATACCCGCGCCAAGCGCCGCAACCGCTTTGTCTCGTTTATCTCCATGACCTCGATGATCGGCCTCGCCCTGGGCGTGCTGGCGATGATTGTGGTGTTGTCGGTGATGAACGGCTTTCAGCGCGAGATGAGCTCGCGCATCCTCGGCATGGTGCCCCACGCCACCATCGTCGGCGTCAAGCCGATCGACGATTGGCAGCCGGTGGCCGCTGCGGCATTGAAAAACCCTGAAGTCACTGCTGCGGTGCCCTTCACCGAGATGGAAGGCATGCTGTCCTATAAAGGCTTGATGCAGCCGATCCAGATCAGTGGCATCGACCCGGCCCAGGAAGGCAAAGTCTCCATCGTTACCCAGCATATTGTCCGTGGCAGCCTGCAAGACCTGAAACCCGGCGAGTTCGGTGTGGTGATCGGTGAAATTACCGCGCGGCGCTTCGGTTTGAGCGTCGGCGACAAACTGACCCTGATCGTTCCGGAAGTCAGCTCGGCGCCAGGGGGCATTACCCCGCGCATGCAGCGTCTCAACGTGGTCGGGGTGTTCAAGGTGGGTGCCGAGCTGGACGGCTCCATGGGCCTGATCCACGTGGCCGACGCCGCGGAAATGCAGCGCTGGCAGCCGAATCAGGTGCAGAGCGTGCGCCTGGCGGTCAAGGACTTGTACGCTGCGCCGCTGGTGTCCAGTGACATCGCCAAAGGCTTGGGTGCGGACTTCAAGGCCGACGACTGGACCCACACCCAGGGCAGCCTGTTCAGCGCGATGAAAATGGAGAAGACCATGATCGGCCTGTTGCTGCTGATGATCGTTGCAGTGGCCGCGTTCAACATCATCGCCACCTTGATCATGGTGGTGAACGACAAGGGGGCGGACATCGCCATCCTGCGCACCATCGGCGCCACACCGCGGCAGATCATGGCGATCTTCATGGTTCAGGGCACGGTGATCGGCATCGTCGGCACGTTGGTTGGCGGCGTGCTGGGGGTGATTGCGGCGTTGAATGTCAGTGAACTGGTGGGGTGGCTGGAGCGCGTGACCGGCCAGCATATCTTCAGTTCGGATGTGTATTTCGTCAGCAATCTGCCGTCCGAGTTGCAGGGCGGGGACGTGGCGCTGATTTGCGGCGCCGGGTTTGTCCTGAGCTTCCTGGCGACGGTTTACCCGGCCTGGCGGGCGTCCAAGGTCGAGCCGGCCCACGCCCTGCGTTATTCGTGATTTTTAAGTAGGGTTTCGCCGGCAAGCCGGCTCCTACCGCGAGTTGTGGGAGGCGGTTTAGTTGGTTTTTGGCAGCGTGATGACGAAGCGGGTCCAGCCTGGGTCTGATTCGCAACGGATCTGCCCGCCATGGGCGCGGATGATCGACTGGGTGATCGCCAGCCCCAACCCGGCATGCTCACTGCTGCCTTCGCGCCGCGCCGGATCGGCGCGGTAGAAACGATCGAACAACCGTGGCAGCACTTCCTTGGCGATGCCTTCGCCGGTGTTCTCGATGCTCAGGCTCAATTCCTGTGGGCCGTCGCTGATCCGCACCTTGACCGAGCCTCCGGCGGGAGTGAAACGCAGGGCGTTGTCCAGCAGGTTGGACAGTGCTCGCCTGAGCATGCTGCGATCCCCGGCAACATCGGCGTCGCCTTCCCGGCTCAGGCTGACGTCGGCCTCTTCCGCCAGCGGGCCGTAGAACTCCAGCAGCATGTCAGTCTCTTGGGCCAGGGCCAGTGCTTCACGTTTCGGGCTCAGCAGGCCATGGTCGGCTTTGGCCAGATAGAGCATGTCGTTGACCAGTTGCGCCATCCATTGCAGTTCTTCCAGGTTGCTGTGCAGGGCTTCGCGATAGTCCTCAAGAGGGCGTGGGCGGGTCAGGGTGACTTGGGTGTGGGTCAGCAGGTTGGAGAGGGGCGTGCGCAGCTCATGGGCGATGTCTGCCGAGAACGCCGACAGGCGCTGGAACGAGTCGTCCAGGCGCCCCAGCATGGCGTTGAACGTGCCAGCCAGCTCGGCCAGCTCCTCGGGCAGTTGTGCTTGTGGCAGGCGTTGGGTCAGGGAGTTGGCGGAGACGCTGGCAGCCACCTCGCTCATGCGCCGCAAGGGGCGCAGGCCGCTGCGTGCGGCCCAGGCGCCGAGCAGCGCGGTGGCCAGGGCCGAGAGACCCACGGTCAGCCAGATCAGGTGTTGCATGCGTTGCAGAAAATGCTGGTGGTGGGTGATGTCCAGCAGCAGGGTCAACTGAGGCGAGTCTGCCGTTCCTGGCGCCAACTGAGTGCGGTAGACCCGGTAGGCGGTGTCGCCAGCGTGAAACTCATGCAGGCCGGGTTCCATCGGTTGGACGGTGGCCAGGGCCGGAGCGCTGTCGAACCAGACCTGGCCATCGGCGCTGCTGATGCGCAGGCTCAGCTCCGGTTGCAGGCTGAGTTCGGCGCGTAATTGCGCCGAGCGCGCGGCAATCGCCGTGGCACTGTCGGCCCCTCGCAGGGTGCTGCGCAGGGCGATCAGTTTGCCGTCCAGCAGTTGCTGGTCGAGTTCGACAAAGTGGCTGTCGCTGGCGCGGCTGAACAAGACGCCCGCCAGCAACGAGACCACGGCGGTGCAGGCGGCGAACAGCAAGGCCAGGCGGCTGCTCAGGGACAGGCGGCGCATCAGGCGGGGCGCTCTTCAAGCACGTAGCCCATGCCGCGCACGGTGTGGATCAGTTTGTTGGCGTAATCGTCGTCGATCTTCAGGCGCAGTCGGCGAATCGCCACTTCGATGACATTGGTGTCGCTGTCGAAGTTCATGTCCCAGACCTGGGAGGCGATCAAGGATTTGGGCAGCACTTCGCCCTGGCGTCGCAGGAGCATTTCCAGCAGCGAGAACTCCTTGGCGGTCAGGTCGATGCGCTGGCCGCTGCGTTCCACCCGGCGGCGGATCAGGTCCAGGCGCAAGTCGGCCAGTTGCAGGCTGGTTTCCTGGGGGCTGGTGTTGCCCCGGCGCAGCAGGCTGCGCACCCGGGCCAGCAACTCGGAAAAGGCGAAGGGCTTGACCAGGTAGTCGTCGGCGCCCAGTTCCAGGCCGTGTACCCGGTCTTCCACGGCGTCGCGGGCGGTGAGAAACAGCACCGGCATTTCCAGCCCGGCATTGCGCACCGCCTGGAGAATCTGCCAGCCGTCACGGCCGGGCAGCATCACATCGAGAATCAGCAGGCTGTAGTCGCCGGTCAGCGCCAGGTGCTGGCCAGTGGTGCCGTCGGCCACCAGTTCGGCATTGAACCCGGCTTCGCTCAGGCCTTGGCGCAGGTACTGGCCGGTTTTGGGTTGGTCTTCGACGATCAGCAGTTTCATGGATGACTCGTGGCTAAAGGAACCCAGGCTTTATACCTTGGGCAGCAGCGGGCAGGCGCAAGCTGACAAAGTTGTAATTTAGCAGTCAGTTGGCTGGCAGCGAGCGGGCGTTAGAGTTTCCCACAGGCTCGACCTTATTCTTGTTGGAGTTTGTGATGATGAATGCGGGAAATCTGTTGTTGCGCAGTCGTGTGTGGTTGGCGGCCGGCTGCCTGGTCTTGAGTGCACCGCTGTGGGCCTCTCCTGCGCAGACTTACGATTTCGGCCAGCCGGCAGCGGCGGCCAAGGCCACGCGCACGGTGGAAGTGGTGATGGGGGATATGTCCTTCAACCCTCAATCACTCACCATCAAGGCCGGTGAGACGGTGCGTTTTGTGCTGGTCAACAAAGGGCAACTGTTGCATGAGTTCAACCTTGGCGACGGGGCCATGCACGCCCGTCATCAACAGGAAATGCTCAAGATGCAGCAGAGTGGCCAACTGACCCCGACGGCGATGAATGCCCAGGGCGCGATGAGTCATGGCTCGATGGATCACGGCTCTATGGACCATGGTTCTATGGATCATGGTTCTATGGATCATGGCGCGATGGCCGGCATGGATCAGGGTTCAGGCATGGCGCACGACGACCCCAACAGCGTGTTGGTGGAGCCGGGCAAGACCGGTGAACTGACCTGGACGTTCAGCCAGGCCGGCAACCTGGAGTTCGCCTGCAACGTTCCCGGGCACTATCAGGCGGGGATGGTCGGCAAGCTGACCGTCAGTCCGTAAGCGGCGGGGCTCAAAGGTGCAGACAAAGGCTGGTAGAATCCGCTGATTCTTCAGTCAGGTTTCCGCCATGCATCCCGCAGCCGAACACTCGCCGCTGGGCAAATCCAGCGAATACGTTTCCACTTACACCCCGTCCTTGCTCTTTCCCATCCCACGGGCAGCGAAATGGGCCGAGCTGGGCCTGAGCGCCGACACCCTGCCGTATAAAGGCGTGGACTTCTGGAACTGTTTCGAGCTGAGCTGGTTGCTGCCGTCTGGCAAGCCGGTGGTGGCCATTGGCGAGTTCAGCATTCCGGCGGACTCACCGAACATCATTGAGTCCAAATCCTTCAAGCTGTACCTCAACTCGCTGAACCAGACGCCATTCACTGATCGTCAGAGTTTGGAGGCGACCCTGCGCGAGGATCTGTCGGCTGCGGCAGGCAAGCCGGTTGGAGTACGTATTCGCAGCCTGGGCGAGGTCGAGGCCGAAGGCGTGGTGGCCTTGCCGGGGGTGTGTATCGATGAGCTCGACATCAGTGTCAGCAGCTACGAGCACCCGCGTCCGGAACTGCTGCGTTGCGACGCTTCCCGGGTGATCGAAGAAAGCGTCCACAGCCATCTGCTCAAGTCCAACTGCCCGGTGACCAGCCAGCCGGATTGGGGCAGCGTGGTGGTGGAATACCGCGGCGCGGCCCTGGATCACGCCAGCCTGTTGGCTTATCTGGTGAGTTTCCGCCAGCACTCGGACTTCCATGAGCAGTGCGTGGAGCGGATCTTCCTCGACCTGCAGCGTCTGCTCGCCCCGGAGAAACTGACGGTGTACGCGCGTTATGTGCGCCGTGGCGGGCTGGACATCAACCCGTACCGCAGCACCGAGACGGCGGAATTCGCCAATGGCCGCCTGGTACGCCAGTAGATAAAACCCTTGGTCACGATAGGTGGCTATGGGCTGGATAAACAAAACGCCGCTACCTGGTTTGCAGGTCAGCGGCGTTGTTGTGTCGCGGGTAGGGTCAGATCCCGATGTTGCCCAGGGTTTGCACGATGTTGCGCAAGGTGCCAGCGATGGCCGGGTGTTCCAGTTCGAAGCGTTCGACGGCGAGGTTGACGCCATCGGCGAGGCTGGTGTCCTGAGTGGCTTTTTCCAGTTTGAGTTCCAGCTCGATCTGTTGCATCAGGTCCTGCAAATTGGCGCGCTCGGCTTCCGACAGCGGTGGGTTCTGCTCCAATTGCTCGCGCAGGGTGTTGAGCTGTTCTTGCAGTTCGCGGGCAGGCATGGCGTTCTCCCTTTATTGATAGGCACAGGGATGGACCACGACGTTGTGCCAAAGATCCATGCCCACGCTTTAGAGTAATCCACGGCCGGGCCGCCTGCATGATCTTGATCAACCGGCCTGTATCAGGGTTTTTCTCCCTTGAGTCGACGCCGTTCGATGTCTGCCAGGCATGTGCCCAATTCTCCCAGGTGATCGATGACCGAGTGCACGCCTAGGCTGAATAGCTGAACCGTGGCCTTGCCGCGCTTGAGGTCCCGTTCCTGTCGGGGCAGGGCCTGCCACTGGCTGGGCGTCAAGCCGCACAGGGAGCCGCATGACGCCAGGCCGATGGTCCAGAGTCCGGCATTGAGGCCGGATTGCAGCAGTTGCGGCTCGCCACTGACCAGCACGCAGCCGTCAAGGCGCTCGACCTTGAGGGTCATCAGCGCGTGCCAGCAGGCATCGGGTGCGGGCCAGGGCGCAGGGGAGGGTGGCGTGGCGCGGATCCAAGTGGGCAGGTGGGTGGCGAGGCCTTGGCTGAGCGCTGGTGGCAGTTCGTCCAGCCAGGCACAGGGCACGCCTTGCTGCTGGAGTTGATGCAAGGTGTCCAGCGCCCCAGGTGTGGTTTGAGCCTGCTCGGCGTTGTGCGCAGTACTGCCTTGCAGGCGGGTCCGTGCGCCGAAGTCCACCAGGCAGCCGCTCAGGCCAAAGAGCACGGCAGTCAGGGCCGACGACGGGAGGGGTAAAACATCGGCGTGGGGCATGGCAACGTCCTTGAAGTATTCTCCAAGGCTATCCATGGCTCATGACGCTTGGGTGACAGTGGCGTGAATGGGATCGAGAGGCGGTCGCAATGTGTCAAGAGCGCTGCGGCATGACTGCCTAAACCGGCTTATCCGCTTTATACTGCTGCGCTTACCGCCAGGGCATAGCGCCCGCGACAGTACTATCCAAGGAGTTTCTGCTATGCGCTGGAGCAGTCATCTAGTTCAGCTCTGCCTGTGTGCCGGCGTAACGCTGGCGCCTTTTGCCGTTCAGGCGCCGAAGATGATCCGTGGGAAAGCGTCAACCGCCCGATCTTCACCTTCAACGACACCGTTGATACCTATGCCCTCAAGCCTCTGGCGCAGGGCTACCAGGCGGTGACTCCGCAGTTCCTGGAAGACGGCATCCACAACATGTTTCGCAACATCGGCGACGTCGGCAACCTGGCCAACGACCTGCTTCAGGCCAAGCCGCGGGCGGCCGGTGTCGACACCGCGCGCCTGCTGATGAACACCACCTTGGGCCTGGCCGGCTTTTTCGATGTGGGCACCAAGATGGGCCTGCAGCGCAACGATGAAGACTTCGGTCAGACCTTGGGTTACTGGGGCGTAGGCAGCGGCCCTTACGTGATGCTGCCGTTGCTGGGGCCGAGCACCCTGCGTGATGCACCGTCCAAGTACGTGGACAGCTACACCGAACCCTATCGCTACATGCACGATGTTCCGGCGCGTAACACCACCATGGGCGTCGATATCATCGATACCCGCGCCAGCCTACTGTCGGCTGAAAAGTTGATCAATGGCGACAAGTACACCTTTATTCGCAATGCCTATCTGCAGAACCGCGAGTTCAAGGTCAAGGACGGCAAAGTCGAAGACGACTTTTAAACCCTGCCCTGCGAATGAAAAAGGCGGCCCATGGGCCGCCTTTTTGGTTGTTGTGCGGGTCAGCGCATCTTCAGGATTGTAAGCCCAAGTTTCTGACCTTCAGTGGCCAGCTCCTTGACCCAGACCACTTCGGCGTCTGCCTCCAGTCCTTTTAGCGCCGCATGGTCAGAGTCGATATGCACTTTCAACTGGTCGCCGACCTTGAACGAGCGAGGCGCCTCCAACTGCATGCCCGTGCTGGAAAGGTCGATGCAGACGGCTGGAATCACTTGTCCCTCATGGATCAGCGTAACCTCGGCATCCACCCGCATGCGGATGTAATCGCGCTTTTCACTGTAGTCCCGCTCGTTTTGGCTCATGGGTCCATCCTGCAATTGAGTTGCTGTTTTAGCGGTTTTTATAACTCCCGGTGATTTGCCGTGTAAAGACGCCAAGCGACCATCGGCATGAGCTTGAAACGCCCCGCGGATGGGAGTACCGTCTGCGCCTTAGAAGGGCACCTCTGAAGGGCGAACAACGCAGGGCGCAAGCGTCCTGGTTACAACTCCAGAGTGGCTAGAAAGCGAATCCAGTAGTGTGTGCCGGCGCAAGCCCAGCCACCTACGCCAACCTAATTCTGGCGCCGTTTGCCCACATGCAAAAAACCAGTGCCACGCTGCTGATAATCGATGACGACGAAGTAGTGCGCGCGAGTCTCGCGGCCTATTTGGAAGACAGTGGCTTCAGCGTTCTGCAGGCCGCTAACGGCCAGCAGGGTCTTCAGGTATTCGAGCGCGAACATCCCGACTTGGTAATCTGCGATCTGCGCATGCCGCAGATGGGCGGCCTTGAGCTGATCCGCCAGGTGACCGAGCTGTCGGCGCAAACACCGGTGATTGTGGTTTCGGGCGCCGGCGTGATGAACGACGCGGTCGAAGCGCTGCGCCTGGGCGCGGCGGACTACCTGATCAAGCCCCTGGAAGATCTGGCAGTGCTCGAGCATTCGGTGCGTCGGGCCCTGGATCGTGCGCGCCTGCTTCTGGAAAATCAGCGTTATCGGGAAAAGCTCGAAGCCGCCAACCGCGAGCTCGAGGCCAGCCTCAATCTGCTGCAGGAAGACCAGAACGCCGGGCGCCAGGTGCAGATGAACATGCTGCCGGTCAGCCCCTGGTCGATCGACGAGTTCGATTTCGCGCACCAAATCATTCCGTCCCTGTATCTATCAGGGGACTTTGTCGATTATTTCCGTGTCGACGAACGGCGGGTGGCGTTTTACCTGGCGGACGTTTCCGGGCATGGCGCCTCATCGGCCTTTGTCACGGTGCTGCTGAAGTTCATGACCACACGCTTACTCTTTGAGTCCAAGCGCAATGGCACCCTGCCTGAATTCAAGCCCTCGGAAGTCCTTGGTCATATCAACCGGGGCCTCATCAGCTGTAAGCTGGGCAAACACGTCACAATGGTCGGTGGAGTCATCGACGAGGAGACCGGTTTGTTGACCTATAGCATTGGCGGACACCTGCCATTGCCTGTGTTGTACACACCCGAGAGCGTGCGTTATCTGGAAGGCCGTGGTTTGCCGGTGGGGCTGTTCAGCGAAGCCACCTACGAAGATCACATTCTGGAGTTGCCTCCGGCGTTCAGCTTGACGCTGATGTCTGATGGCATTCTGGACCTTTTGCCAGAACCCACACTCAAAGAGAAAGAAGCCGCCTTACCTGAACGGGTAAGAACGGCAGGCGGCAGCCTGGATGGCCTGCGGCAGGTTTTTGGATTGGCCACGCTAGGGGAGATGCCGGATGATATCGCCCTGTTGGTGTTGAGCAGGAATCTTTAATGAGTACCGGTAGAATCCAATTCGCCGAGCAGGATGGCACCTTCGTCCTGAAGTTTGTCGGTGAAGTGCGCCTGACCCTATGTTCGGCGTTGGATGCGACTATTGAGCGGATTTTCACAGCGCTGAACTTCTCGGCCATCGTGATCGATCTGACCGAAACCCGCAGCATCGACAGCACCACCCTCGGGTTGCTGGCGAAGTTGTCGATCCTTTCGCGGCAGAAGGTCGGACTGTTGCCGACGGTGGTCACCACCCACGAAGACATCACCCGTCTCTTGCAGTCCATGGGTTTCGATCAGGTGTTCAACATCGTTGACCGCCCGATCCCTTGCCCTGAATGCCTGACCGATCTGCCTTCCCAGGATCAGTCGGAAGAAGTGGTGCGCATCAAGGTGCTGGAGGCTCACAAGATCCTCATGGGCTTGAATGACTCCAATCGCGAGGCGTTCCACGATCTGGTGAACGCCCTGGAGCGTCACTGATCCGCTAAAGCGTCTAGGCACAAAAAAGGGCGAACCTGATAAGGGTTCGCCCTTTTTGCGTTGGCTGCGAATCGATCAGCGTCAGTTGATCAGAGCTTGGCCGTCAGCAAGGCTTCGAGTTTTTCCTGGTCGCGGGCGAACTGACGGATGCCTTCAGCCAGTTTTTCGGTGGCCATGGCATCCTCGTTGGAGGCCCAGCGGAACTGCGATTCGTTCAGGCTTTGACGCGCTTCGCCAGCATGACCCGGAGCCAGTTTGCGCTCCAGCTTGCCGGTGTCGGCGGCCAGTTTCTCGATCAGGTCCGGGCTGATGGTCAGGCGATCACAGCCGGCCAGTTGCTCGATCTGGTTGAGGTTACGGAAGCTGGCGCCCATGACCACGGTTTTGTAGTCATTGGCCTTGTAGTAGTTGTAGATGCGGGTGACCGACTGCACGCCCGGATCATCGGAGCCGGTGTAGTCAGTGCCGTTGGCTTTCTTGTACCAGTCGTAGATGCGGCCCACGAATGGCGAAATCAGGAACACCCCGGCTTCGGCGCAGGCAATGGCCTGGGCGAAGGAAAACAGCAGGGTCAGGTTGGTCTGGATGCCTTCGCGCTCGAGCTTCTCGGCGGCGCGGATGCCTTCCCAGGTGGAGGCGATCTTGATCAGCACGCGATCACGGCCAATACCGGCCTTGTCATACAACTCGATCAGGCGATGGGCGCGCTTGAGCATGGCCTCGCTGTCGAACGACAGGCGTGCATCCACTTCAGTGGAAATGCGCCCGGGAATCACTTTGAGGATTTCTTGGCCGACCGCGACACCAAAACGATCGCTGGCCAGGCCGACATCGCCTTTGCAGTCGTTGACGCTGGCGTTCAACAGCTCGGCATACGCCGGAATGGCGGCGGCTTTGAGCAGCAATGAGGGGTTGGTGGTGGCATCCACCGGCTTGACCCGAGCGATGGCTTCAAAATCGCCGGTATCGGCGACCACGGTGGTGATTTTCTTGAGTTGTTCCAGCTTGGAAGTCATGAGGGTGCTCTGTCCTTTGGGTCGGTTGACATTACCCGAGCGCTGGCAAGCGCTCAAGGGCGCGGAAGGCTGTCGACGGCCCCGGAGGCCACTCCCTGAAAACAGGTGTTTGAATGCCAGGGCGCTGTGCAGGCAATGGTGCAGATAACTACGATGCCAAAAGACCTTTCAGGTTCAACCCGCCTGACGGTTAACGCCCCTCCAGCAGTTGCCCGGCCTGATCCAGCAGCGCCAGCGGATCCTTGGCTTTATGAATATCCACCGACAACAACTGGCGAAACTTGCGCGCGCCCGGGAAGCCCGTGCCCAGCCCCAGCACGTGCCGGGTGATGTGGTGCATGGCGCCGCCGCTGGCCAGGTGCTCGGCGATGTACGGACGCAGCGCGGCCAGGGTTTCGGCCCGGGAAATCACCGGCGCGCTGCTGCCGAACAGTTGTTGATCCACCTCGGCCAGCAGGTAAGGGTTGTGATACGCCTCGCGACCGAGCATCACCCCGTCGAACGTCTGCAGATGCTCGTGGCAGGCCTCCAGGGTCTTGATTCCGCCATTGAGGATGATCTCCAACCCCGGGAAATCCGCCTTCAACTGCGCCGCCACGTCATAGCGCAGGGGCGGAATGTCGCGGTTTTCTTTCGGCGACAGTCCCTCCAGAATGGCGATCCGTGCATGCACGGTAAAACTGGTGCAGCCGGCGTCACGCACCTGGCCCACGAAGTCGCACAACTCGGCATAACTGTCGCGGCCATTGATACCGATCCGGTGCTTCACCGTGACCGGGATCGTCACCGCATCGCGCATCGCCTTCACACAGTCGGCCACCAGCGCCGGATGGGCCATCAGGCACGCACCGATCATATTGTTCTGCACCCGGTCACTGGGGCAGCCGACATTAAGGTTGACCTCGTCGTAACCGTGCTCCTGCGCCATACGCGCACACGCCGCCAAATCCACCGGCGTACTACCGCCCAACTGCAACGCCAACGGATGCTCGGACTGATGGTGACGCAGGAAACGCTCGTGATCGCCATTGAGCAGTGCGCCGGTGGTGACCATCTCGGTGTACAGCAACGCGTGCTTGGACAGCAGACGCAGGAAGAAGCGGCAGTGACGGTCAGTCCAGTCCATCATCGGCGCCACGCTGAAGCGGCGGGATGGCTCTGGACGGGTATGGTTAGTGTTTGCGGGCGCTTCAGGTTTTTCGGAGTTCATTGATACTGGTCTTTTATACGGCGGTTTTTACCCATGTTCCTTTTTTCCTGCAGTCGATTGCTGAAAGTGCAGCAATCGAATTCGGCTCTGCAGCCGTTGGAAATGGGCTCGATCACATCACGTAAGCGCGTGAACAGCTCGACGGCTTGCACGGTGTGAATACGGATCGATCAGGAAGGCGGGCAGTTTATCAGGAAAGCCAAGCGTTCGACCGCAAGCCGGTGGGGCAGGTCCGTCAAGGCCGTGACACGGCTTCAGGATTGAAAGAGGCTTTTTGAATGTGATGCTGATAGCATCCGGCCACTAATTTCGCATGACATAGGGACGTGGCTGATGAATAAGAAGAACATCTTGGGGTTAGTGCTGGGCCTGGGAATGCTGGGTGCTGCGTCGAGTGCATCGGCGAGTGACAACCTCTTCAAGTCCTATGCCTATGAATCTCCTATTTCTGCTTACACGAAAGCCAAGGGGTATTTCGATTGCTCTGAAGACGTTGGAGGCACTGCGTTGTGCCTGGAAGATGTCGACTTCCTGGAGCATAAATTTACCGCTGCTCTGATCTTCTCCAACTCGAAATTGATCATGGTATCGCTGCTGAGCCCATTCGATCAAAACCTGTACGCCACGTCGATTGGCTCTATCAGTAAGACCTTTACGCTGTCTGCTCTGGCCGACGGGAAGTCGCAGTTGGACTTGATCCAGTTGGCTGGCAAGTCTTCAAGTCGTGAAGAGTTTACCTCTCAGTTTGCGAACTATGAGTCGGCTGCACTAACCACCGGCGAGATTGTTTATACCTTCTTCGAAGGTGTTGATAAGAGCAAAAAGTACTCCAGTATTGTCGGTCTTTTGCAAGGCTCTCCAGATAACATTCGTGCGGCCGAGGTGGTGCTGACGGGGCAGGGGGCTGAATCCAGTTTGATCATTCGCTTCAGCTTGCCCAAGCTGGAAGCCAACAAGGTCAGCGCGGCCGCCAAAAAGCCTGTTGAGTCTTTCTGAGGCAAAGCCTCTATAAACACCGCGCCACGCGTTATTCTGTCGACCTTGGCGTTTCGCTGGCCCGCTATCCACGTGTTCCGCGAGATGTGATTGTGTTCGAGTGTCTTCGCTAGACGCGCCTTGCCCCATCGAAGGCGGTGTTTTTTCCGTGGTTTGGGAATCTGATGAATAAATCTATACGCATTGACGGGGTCGAGATTGGCCCGGGTTGTCCTCCTTATGTCATCGCCGAGATGTCTGCCAACCATAACGGTGATTATGAGGCAGCGTTGCGGATTATCGATGAGGCCAAGAAGGCCGGGGCCAGCGCGCTGAAGATCCAGACGTATCGGGCGGACACCATCACCCTGAAGTCGGACTTGCCGGACTTCCAGATCACTGAGGGATTGTGGGCCGGCAAGACGCTCTACGATCTGTATGAGTGGGCGCATACGCCTTGGGAGTGGCACGCGGGGTTGTTCGAGCATGCGCGGCGGCGGGAAATCACGCTGTTCAGCTCGCCTTTCGATCACACCGCGGTGGATTTTCTTGAGGACCTGAACGCGCCGGCCTACAAGATCGCCTCCTTTGAGGCGGTGGACCTTCCGCTGATTGCCTACGCCGCCAGTACGGGCAAACCCTTGATCATTTCCACCGGCATGGCCAATGCCGAGGAGATCGCCGAGGCTGTTGATGCTGCTCGGGGCGCGGGGTGCAAGGCGTTGGCGATCCTGCATTGTGTCAGTGGCTACCCGGCACCGGCGGAAGACTACAACCTGCGCACCATCCCGGACATGTTGCAGCGCTTCGGCCTGATAACGGGTCTGTCGGATCACACTCTGGACAACGCGACCTCCATCGCCAGCATCGCTCTGGGAGGTTCGATCATCGAGAAGCACTTCACCCTGGATCGCTCCAGAGGCGGGCCGGATGACAGTTTCTCTCTGGAGGCGCCCGAGCTTTCGGCCTTGTGCCGCGATGCGTTTACCGTCTGGAAGGCCCTGGGGCGGGCCAGCTATGAGCGCCAGCCCAGTGAGTTGGGCAATTTGAAGTTCCGCAGGTCGCTGTATTTCGTCAAGGACATCGAGCCCGGGGCAGTGATTGGCGCCGACGCGGTCAGAAGTGTTCGTCCCGGCTTCGGTCTGCCGCCCAAAGAGCTGGAGCGGGTATTGGGGGCCGTGGCCACACGGCGTATTTCAGCCCATTCGCCGGTGACCGAAGACGCCTTTGTAAAGCCACAGTAAGTGGCGAAGTGTCGCCCGCCCCGACGGCGCTAGAAGCGGTAGGTGTTCTGGATGTGCTGGCCGCCCAGGGCTAGCGCAGAGTCGATCAAGCGTTGGTTGCTGGGGTTGACGTTGAGGCTGAATGACCCCGCTCTTCGGGACTTGATGGCCGGCAGCGGGCTGTGGGTGCTGATCAGTTGCTGCAACACGCGTTGTTCCAGTTCCTGTGCTTCGTCGATGACGAATACCCCGATCTCATTGTTCTCGGTGATGTACGCCGAGCCCAGGCTTTGTCCATCCTGTTCGATGATGTACCAGACCCGATAGGGCTTTGAGCGATAGAACTCCACGTGCTGTGCGTAATCAGGAACCGCGGCGTGGCTGATGGAGAACTGTTCGGTTCTTTTTTTCAGCAGTTGATACAGGTCCTGGCAGGCCGATTCATCGGCATAGGCATCTATGAGTTTCACGTGGCGAGCTCTTCAAGGGGCGGGGCGAAGAGGATTATGCCACAGGCCTCCTGCCCATTCGGACGTGGCACCAGCGCCTCAAGGGCGGCGCCTGGCGTCCGGGCGACTTGGCTTCAAGTGAACAGGCGATCCGCCAGGTCTTGTGCTTGTTGGCCGGCTGCCTGGCGTGCCAGGTGATCCACCTCTTCGCCCAGGATGGTCTTCTCCACGATCAGCGAATGCACCTGCTTCACCCCGATAAAGTCCAACCAGGCCTCCACATAAGGCTTCTGGAAGTCGAAGCGCTGCGCCGGGGTCGCGGACTGGGCGGAAAAATCCAGGCCGCGAGCGTAGACCACCACGGCGGTTTTGTTCTTCAGCAGCCCTTGCAGGCCACGCTCGGGGTCGAAACTGAAGAGCAGGTCTTTCTGCGACACCAGGTCGATAAAGTGCTTGAGTTTGTAGGGAATGCTGAAATTCCACAGCGGCACCGACAGCAGTATCAGATCTGCTTGATGCAAGGGCGCCGCGAGGGCTTCCAGGGTGTTCCAGGCTGTTTGTTGAGACGGGCTCAATGGCACGCCGCCAAGGCCTGCGTACTTGGCGTTGAGGGTGTCGTCGTCAAGCTCCGGCAACTGCGTGTCCCAAAGGTCCAGAGTGCTGGTCTCGACTTGGGCCAGGTGCGTGCGGCAGCCCGCCAGAAAGCGTTGGGCGATTTCCAGCGAGGCGGAACGCTGCTTGCGGGGCGAACATTGGATGTGCAGTAGGCGGGTCATGGCGGTCGCTCGTTTGGCTGAAAGGAGCCGCATTGCAACATAGGTTTTTAAGGAATATAAATCGTGATTTTTCGAATGATTAATCACGAGTTGAAATATGTTCGACCCTGTATTGCTCAAGACCTTTGTGGCGGTGGTGGATGAAGAGGGCTTCAGTCGGGCGGCGGAGAAACTCCACCTGACCCAGTCTGCGGTCAGTGGTCATTTGCGCCGTCTGGAAGAGCAAGTGGGCAAGCCTTTGCTGCTGCGCACCACCCGTTCCCAGCAACTGACCCTGGATGGCCAGCGGCTGCTGGCGTATGCGCGAGCCATCCTAGTGCTGAATCGCGATGCCTGGGCCGAGTTGACTCGTTCGGCGTTTCACGGGCGCTTGGCGATCGGCATCAGTGAGGACTTCGCCGAGCCGCGGCTGCTGCGCGAACTGCAGGAGTTTGCGGCGTTGTACCCCGGCATGTTGATTGATATTCAAGTGAACATTCCCGGCACGCTTCTCGACCAGCTCAAGCAGGGCGCCTTGCACGTGGTGGTGGGTTCGTTGTGCGACAGCAGCGAGCCGGGGCTGTTGTTGTGGCAAGAGCCCCTGGTCTGGGCCTGGGCGGCGCAACCTCTGGTGCGCTTGCCCACGCCCTTGCCGTTGGCGCTGTTTCCTGAGCCTTGCCCTTACCGCGAGGCGGCGCTGGTCCGGCTGGCCCAGGCGGGGGTTGCCCAGCGCACCGCGATGCTCTGCACCAGCACCGTGGCGTTGCGGGCGGCGGCCTTGTCCGGTTTTGCCGTGGCGCCCATGGCGGCCAGTCAATTGACCCCGGGGCTGATGGCGCTTGGCGCAGAACAGGGTTTGCCGGCGTTGCCCGATGCAGTGTTTCGCTTGTTCAGTGGCGCAGAGGCCGACCCCGAGATTGTCGCGGCGCTGTCGCAGGTTATCCGTGAATTCTGTGCAGGTCGTCGAACTCGGGTTTAGGCATTGATCGAGCCGGCCGATAACAGAAGAGCGAGGGGAGGGCGATCCAGGCCAAGGCTTCGCGTAGCGTGATTTGCCCGGCAGAAGACGTTGGGCTAGTCTCGAAAACCATCAGGGGATTTGGGCTGCGGCTCATGCCTTGCCCTTCAGGATGTCGCTTTTGCCTATTCCCATTCACGATCCTCAGCAGGCGCCTGGCGGTACCCTCAAGCGCCTGCCGCTGCTCAAGGCGGCGGTGACTTTTATCGCCATGGTGTGCCTGTGCCTGTGCGGTCTCTTGTACCTCCAGTTGGAGCAGTCGCGGCGCCATGACCTGGAGCAGGCGGAGGTGATCTCCATCAACCTCACCCGCGCCATGGCGCAACAGGCCGAAGATACGTTCATGGAAGCTGACCTGGTGCTGATCAGCCTGGCCGAATGGATCCAGGCCGACGGCTACGGTCCTCGGCAACAGCCACGGCTGCGGCAGACGTTTGTGCGGCGGGTGCAAACCCTGCAACAGCTCAGCGGTATGTTCCTCTTCGACAAGCATGGCCAGTGGGTGATCAGCTCGTTCGACCAACTGCCGCGCGGCGAGGGTGTGGCGGACCGCGAATACTTCAGGTTCCATCAGCAAAACGCCTCGCTGCAAGCGCACATCGGCCCGGCGATCCGCAGTCGGGCCGACAACGAGTGGATCATTCCCATTTCCCGACGCCTGGATGACCAGGACGGGAATTTCCAGGGTGTGCTGCTCGCCGGAATCAAGCTGAAGTACTTCGATGAGTTCTTCAAAAGCTTCAATATCGATGAGCAAGGGGCCATGTTCCTGGCGTTGTCCGATGGCACTCTATTGGCCCGGCGCCCGTTTGAAGAGCGGCAGATCGGCGCTTCACTGGCCCGTGGGGAAATCTTCCGTACCTACCTGCCCAACGCGCTGTCGGGTAACGCCATGATTCCTTCTGTGGTGGATGGGGTTATGCGTTTGTACGGTTATCGGCAATTGCAGGCCTACCCGCTGGTGGTGGCGGCGGCCAACTCCAGGGAGGCGATTCTCAAGGGGTGGTACGCCACGGCCTATCAGTCCTGCGCCATTGTCGCCCTGGTGGTGCTGGGCATTGGCTTGTTTGGCTGGGTGTTCGTGCATCAGGTCAAGAACGGTGAGCGCATCGAGGCTGACCTGCGGGAGGCGCAGGAGGCGCTCGAAGTCATCGCCACCCATGACAGCCTGACTGGGCTGGCCAATCGGCGTTTGTTCGAGCGGGCGCTGGAGATCGAGTTCAGCCGCGGGGCACGGCAGCAGAGCCCGTTGAGCCTGATTATGCTCGATATCGATTTCTTCAAAAGCTACAACGACACCTATGGCCATGTGGCAGGGGACCACTGTTTGAGTGAGGTCGCCAGCGCCCTTAAGAACGGCTGCCAGCGCAAAGCCGACCTGGCGGTGCGTTATGGGGGCGAGGAGTTCGCGGTGTTGCTGCCCGACACCGATGCTCAAGGTGCCCTGGCCATGGCCGAGCAGATTCGCTTGAGCGTCCTGGACAAACACATCACCCACTCCGGCTCACCTTCGGGCAGCCTGACTGTGAGCCTGGGTTGCTACACCTTCGTGCCCAGTGGCCGCGACAGCATCGAGGTGTTCATCCAGCGCGCGGATGCGGCGCTGTATCGGGCCAAGCACACCGGCCGCAACCGCGTGGCGACCTTGTCCGCGGAGAGCAATGTCATGCCGCTGGTGCGCTCGGATCGCTAAACTCTACGGCGCCGGGTCGTAGCCCGCGAGTTTGTGCTCCAGGGCCTGGCGCACCTCATCCCACTCATCGTCGATGATGCTGAAGCGCACCGAGTTGCGCTTGCGGCCGTCGGGCATGATCCGCTCGTGGCGCACGATGCCTTCCTGCTGGGCCCCCAGGCGCAGAATCGCCGCCCGGGAGGTGTGATTGATTTCATCGGTGGTGAATTGCACGCGTACGCAGCCGAGTTCTTCGAAGGCGTAGCGCAGCATCAGGTACTTGGCTTCGGTGTTGACGAAGGTTTTTTGCCAGCGCCGGGCGATCCAGGTGCTGCCGATCTCCAGCTTGCGATGTTGGCGGTCGATCTTCCAGAAACGCGTGCATCCAATCACCTGCTGATTGGCCTTGAGCACCGTGACAAAAGGCAGCACGGTGCCGGCGTCACGGCCCGCCAGGGCCACGTCCAGATAGTGCTGCACGGTGCTGGGCGACGGCACCACGGTGAACGGCAGCTTCCATAACTCACCGTCTTGCGCG
>NZ_JALQCX010000042.1:0-73784 GCF_023241665.1 Pseudomonas morbosilactucae
CCCGGCCTAGGCCGGGTTTTTCTTTGCCTGGAATTTGGTCTCCAGGGTGCTGCGGGTGCGACGCTGGGCGGCTCAGGCGGACTGCATCGCCTCGGTCAGCGGCAGTGCCTGGCTCGCGGTCTCGGCCGCTACGGCACCGATCACCAGGATGGCCGGGCTCTTGAGTTGGAAGTGCAGCGCATCCTGCTCCATGGCTGTCAGGTCGCTGCGGCATTCCCGCTGGTGGGGCAACGAGGCGTTCTCGATCATCGCCACCGGGGTATCGGCCGCCAGGCCGCCTTTAAGCAGTTCCTGACGAATCTCCGCGAGTTTCGCCACCCCCATGTAGATCACCAGCGTCGTGCCGCTTTGCGCCAGTGCTTGCCAATTCAGGCTGCTGTCGTCCTGGGTGTGGGCGGTGACCAGGGTCACCCCGCGAGCGACCCCGCGCAGGGTCAGGGGAATATCGCAGCGGGTGGCGCCCGCCAACCCGGCAGTGATGCCGTTGACCAGTTCTACCTCGATGCCTTGGGCTTTCAGCCACTGGGCCTCTTCACCGCCGCGGCCGAAGATGCACGGGTCGCCGCCCTTGAGACGCACCACCGACTTACCCTGGCGGGCATAACGCAGCATCAGGCGATGGATGAACGCCTGGGGCGTGGAACGGCAGCCTCCGCGCTTGCCCACAGGAATGATCCGCGCGCCCTGGCAATGGCTCAGCACCTCGGTGTTCACCAGGTCGTCTACCAGCACCACGTCGGCTTCGTTCAGGGCGCGTACCGCTTTGAGGGTCAGCAGTTCGGGGTCACCCGGGCCTGCGCCCACCAACCAGACTTTTGCACTCATGTTCAGGTCCTCTCGACGGTGTATTCCGGGCCGGGTGCTGTTGGCGCACAAACAAAAAAGGCGTCCCGCCAGTAATCTAGCGAGGACGCCTTTGTCCGGTCCCGTGTTCGGGAACGCCCGTCCTTCGTCGTTGAAGGCCGGGCTTTATGTGTGTTGGTAATGCAGATGCAGCGCTTGTGCCAACCTGCACAGGGCAGGGTTTTTCTGTGTATTGGCCAGGTTTTACTCAGGTTAAAGGAACGGTTTTGCACCGTTTTGACGCGCGCTGCCTGGTTATCGAGCGAGGCTCCGAGTTGCCGTTAGCCTTGATGCAGCAGCGCGTACAGCAACAGCAGGTTGATCAGCAGCGAGCCCAGGGCCAGGGTGCGCCAGACTTTCAGCGGTTCCCGTTCCAGCAGCGGCCGGGGGCGCACGCTGAGGCTGTGGCGCTCGCCTTTCTCCAGTACCAGCAACCACTCTTCCGACGTTTCAAAGCGCTGCCCTGGGTCGGCGTTGACGGCCCGCTCCAGGCTGCGTTCCAGCCAGTCCGGCAGGTCCGGCCGATAGCGGCTAGGGCTGATGGGTTGGGCAAAGCGCGGGCGTTGGAAGGCTTCGATCTCGCCAAAAGGGTAATGCCCGGTCAGCAGGTAATACAGGGTCACGCCCACGCTGAAGAGGTCTTGCTGTGCGGTTGGCGCCTCGCCGTTAAAGGCTTCGGGTGCAATGTAACTGGGAGTGCCGGGCAGCAGATGGGCCTGGTCTTCCGACAGCCCCGGGCAGTAGGCGAGGCCGAAATCCAGCAGGCGCAATTCACCGTCGTCGCCCAGCAGCAGGTTGTCCGGCTTGATGTCGCGGTGGAGGATTTGCCGTCGGTGCAGCAGGCCCACTGCGCGCAGCAGGCGCTCGGCCACGTTCTGCCATTGCGGCAAGGGCAGTGGCCCGCTTTGCTTGAAAATATCGGCCAGGGTGGTGCCCGGGTATTCGCGCATCACGTAGTACAGGTGCTGGCGCGTGAGGGCCGAATGCACCTCGGGAAAATGGCGCCCTGCGACCCGCCGTAAAAACCACTCTTCTGACAGCAGGCTTTGCCCGGCGTGTGGGTCGTCGTGCAGGTGTTCGGGCAGGGTCTTCAGCAGCCAGGGCTGTTGCTGGGCATCACGTACCCGGTACAGCAGCGATTGCTGGCTCTGGCCCAGCAGGCTTTCGACCTGCCAGCCCTCAAAGTCCTGGCCCGGTTTCAGCGCGGGTGGCAATGGCCATTGTTGCAGGTGGATCAGGGCGTCGCCGATGGTGCCCTCGCCGAGGGCGTCGACCTGTATCAGCAGCGCGCTGGCATTGTCCTGGCTGCCGGCCAGGTGGGCGGCGTTGACCAGGGTCTGCACTGCGCTGTCGAGGTCGGGCTGGTCCCGCAGAATGGCGGCGATGGCGGTGTCGCCCAGGGTGGCCCAGACACCGTCGCTGAGCATCAGGAAGCTCTCATCCTGGCGCAGTTCGCCGTCGAGGAAGTCCACCACCAGATGCTGATCCAGGCCCAGGGCGCGCTTGAGCACATGCTGCATGCCCTGTTGCTCCCAGACGTGGTCCACGCTGATCCGTTGCAACTGGTCGGCATGCCAGCGGTAAACCCGACAGTCGCCTACGTGGGCCAGGGTAAAGCGCCGGCCACGCAGGATCAGGGCGCTGACGGTGGTCAGCAGAGGCTGGCCGCCGCCATTGGCCTGGAGCCAGCGATTCTGCGCGAGCAGCAGGCGTTCCAAGGCTTGGGCCACGCCCCAGGTTTCCGGGGTGGCGTAGTAATCCAGGGCCAGGGCTTGCAAGGTCGAACGGGCGGCCAGGCCGCCATCGGCGCATTGGCTGACGCCATCGGCGATGGCAAACAGCAGCCCTTTGCTGGCCGCCAGCCCCGGCTCGGGGGTCACCAGGCGCAGGGCGTCCTGGTTTTCCGTACGGGGGCCAATGGCACTGGCCTGGGCATGACGCAGTTGCAGGCTCATCGAAGGTTCAGACCCGCGCTGCGGTGACGGCGGCCGAGCCCCAAGTGGTTCTCCAGCGACGTTTCACCCCGTGCAGGCCGAACCAGGCCAGGATGCCCAGGGCGGCGAACAGCCACAGCGCCACTTGGTAGCTGCCGGTGCTTTGTTTGATCGCACCCATGCCCGCTGCCAGGGCGAAGCCACCGATGCCGCCAGCCATGCCGATCAGCCCGGTCATTACCCCGATTTCCCGGCGGAAGCGCTGCGGTACCAGTTGGAACACCGCACCGTTGCCGGCACCCAGGCCGAGCATGGTGCAGACGAACAAGGCCAGGGCCGCGTAGGAACTCGGCAGGTTGAAACCCACTGCGGCAATGCAGATCACGGCCACGCTGTACATCGCCAGCAAGGTGCGGATGCCACCGAAACGATCCGCCAGGGCGCCGCCCAGCGGGCGCATCAGGCTGCCACCAAAGACACAGGCAGCGGTGTAATAGCCGGCGGTCACCGGGCTCAGGCCGTATTGGTCGTTAAAGTAGCCGGGCAGGGCGCTGGCCAGGCCGATAAAGCCGCCGAAGGTCACGCAGTAGAAGAACATGAACCACCAGCTGTCGCGGTCGCCCAGGGCCTTGAAGTAATCAGCCATGGATTTGGCCTTGGGGCGTTCCGGGGCATTCTTGGCCAGCCAGGCAAACACGATCAGGGTCAGGATCAGCGGGATCAGGGCGAAACCGAACACGTTGCTCCAGCCGAAGGCGGCCGCCAGCACCGGGGCGATCAGCGCGGCCAGCACGGTGCCCGAGTTACCGGCGCCGGCGATGCCCATGGCCTTGCCCTGGTGCTGTGGCGGGTACCATTGCGACGCCAGGGGCAGGGCCACGGCGAAGGAGGCACCGGCCATGCCGAGGAATACCCCCAGCAGCAACGCTTGCTCGTAGCTGTGGATCCCCAGTTTCCAGGCGCCGAACAGGGCGCAGATGACAATCACCTGGCCGATCAGGCCGGCGGTCTTCGGCGACAGACGATCGGCCAGCAGGCCCATGGCGAAGCGCAGGATGGCGCCGGCGAGGATCGGCGTGGCCACCATCAGCCCGCGTTGCTGGGTGGTCAGTTGCAGGTCGGTGGCAATTTGTACGGCCAGCGGGCCGAGCAGGTACCAGACCATGAAGCTCAGGTCGAAGTACAGAAAGGCCGCGAACAGGGTCGGGGTATGGCCGGATTTCCAGAAGCTTGAATTCATCGCGCACCTCAGCTGATAAAAGTCTCGTAGGGAGTCATGAGCTTTCAGGTGGAGCGCCTTGGCGGCCGCACCACCGGCCCCGTTCTCTGGGGCCAAAACAAAAAAAACGCCGCAACCCGATTCGCCTGGGCGAGAAGGGTGTGCGACGTCTTTGTCGTAGGTGGGGCAACCGCCGTTGGTTACCTGTGAGGTTTACTTAGCAAGAGCTGAGCCAACAGCGTTGGTTAGCCGAGCAGCTCGCTCATGGCAATGATCTGCTCCGCCACCTGGATCAGCTTCTGCTGCCGGCTCATGGCCTGGCGACGCATCAGGGTGTAGGCCTGTTCTTCGTTGCAGTCTTTCATTTTCATCAGCAGCCCCTTGGCCAGCTCGATGCGCTTGCGCTCGGCCAGTTGCTGGTCGCGGGCCTGCAGCTGGGCGCGCAGGGCCTGGTCGCTTTCGAAGCGGGCCATGGCCACGTCGAGAATGGGTTGCAGGCGGTCGGCCTGGATGCCTTCGACTATATAAGCGCTGACCCCGGACTTGATGGCTTGGCGCATGACGCCGGGGTCGTGCTCGTCGGTGAACATCACGATTGGGTGCGGTTGGTCGCGGCTGACCAGCACCACTTGTTCCAGCACATCGCGGCTGGGTGACTCGGTATCGATCAGGATCACGTCCGGACGCACCGTTTCGACTCGCGCCGGCAGGTCGATGGTCAGGCCTGACTCGTCGATCACTTCAAAACCGGCTTCCACCAAGGCGGCCTTGAGACGGCCGACTTTCTTCGCGGTGTCGTTGATCAGCAGGATACGCAACATGGTCACAGGCTCCTGTCAGCGGCTGGCGAGCAGCGGGGTGCTGTCGTTTAAAGCGTGGAGCTTGAAGCTGCGGGCATAGGCGGCGGGGTCGCTGCCGTCCCAGACCTTGCCGTCGATCAATTGGCTGCTGCGCAGGTCTTGGCTGCCCGAGGCGACGCCTACCGCCGTGGCGGCTTCCCGATACAGTGGTAATTGCTGCACCTGCCGGGCCACGGCCAGGTAATCCGGGTCCTCGCGCAACAGACCCCAGCGCCGGAACTGGGTCATGAACCACATCCCGTCGGACAGGTACGGCAGGTTCACCGCGCCGTCGTTATGAAAGCGCAGGGCGTGAGGGTCTTGCCACTGGTTGCCGAGGCCGTCGAGGTAGTGCCCGAGCAGTCGTGGCTCAATGCTCTCCAGCGGTGCATCCAGGTATTGGCTGGCACTCAGCAACTGGGCGGTGCTCCGGCGGTTTTCCTGGTTTTCTTCGATAAACCGACTGGCCTCCAGAATCGCCATCACCAAGGCTCGGGCGGTGTTGGGGTATTGCTCGACAAAGGCGCGGGTGCAGCCCAGGACCTTTTCCGGGTGATCGGGCCAGATGGCCTGGCTGGTGGCCAAAGTAAAGCCCAGCTCCTGGTTCACCGCGCTGGCGCTCCAGGGCTCGCCCACGCAAAAGCCGTCGATGCGTCCCGCTTGCAGGTGGGCGACCATTTGCGGCGGCGGCACCACCACGCTGTCGACATCCTGCAGCGGGTGAATGCCCTGGGCGGCGAGCCAGTAATACAGCCACATGGCGTGGGTGCCGGTGGGGAAGGTCTGGGCGAACGTCAGCTTTGCCCTGCTTTGGCGCACATGGCGATCCAGTGCTTCAGGACTGGTCACGTTCCGGCCCTGCAGCTCCCGGGACAGGTTGATGCTTTGGCCGTTCTGATTCAGCCCCATCAGCACGGCCATGTCGCAGGGGTTGACCCCGCCGATGCCCAGGTGCACCGCGTAGATCAGGCCGTACAGGCTGTGTGCGGCGTCCAGTTCACCGCTCACCAGTTTGTCCCGCAGGGTGGCCCACGAGGCCTGGCGCTTGAGGTTCAGGGTCAGGCCGTAAGGCTGGGCGAACCCCTGAGTTGCGGCGACCACCACCGAGGCGCAGTCGCTCAGGGCCATGAAACCGAGATTGATCTCGGTCTTTTCCGGGGCATCGCTGCCATTGACCCAAGCCAGTGGGCTGACGGGTAGTTCATTCATGGGGTAGGCACCTTGCAAAAAAAAGCGCCGCAGCCGGGCATTGGGTAATCCCAAGCCGGTGACGACGCCATTGTCCTCTTTCGTACAGCGAGAGACTCATGCCGTCGTTGGCATGAGTGTTGATGAGCAAGGTTGGTGCAAGGCATATGCCATTCAACGCTGATTTCACCCGGCGCCTCGCCTGGAGCCCTCGGGCCCGGCTATAATCGCCGCCTCATTTCGCCGCCTACCGAGTCAATCCCGCCCATGTATACCCTGGCCCGCCAGCTGTTGTTCAAACTCTCCCCGGAAACTTCCCACGACCTGTCCCTGGACCTGATCGGTGCGGGCGGGCGCCTGGGGCTTAACGGTTTGCTGTGCAAGGCGCCGGCGCAGGTGCCGGTGAAGGTCATGGGCCTGGAGTTTCCCAACCCGGTGGGCTTGGCGGCCGGCCTGGACAAGAACGGTGCGGCCATCGACGGTTTCGCCCAGTTGGGTTTCGGCTTTGTCGAGATCGGCACCATCACCCCGCGTCCGCAGCCGGGCAACCCCAAGCCGCGGATTTTCCGCTTGCCCCAGGCTGAAGCCATCATCAACCGCATGGGCTTCAACAACCTCGGTGTGGATCACTTGCTGGCCCGTGTTGCCGCCGCCAAATACAAGGGCGTGCTGGGGATCAACATCGGCAAGAACTTCGACACGCCGGTGGAGCGTGCAGTGGACGACTACCTGATCTGCCTGGACAAGGTCTATGCCCACGCCAGTTACGTGACGGTCAACGTCAGCTCGCCCAACACCCCGGGCCTGCGCAGCCTGCAGTTCGGTGAGTCGCTGAAGCAATTGCTGGCGGCCTTGAGCGAGCGGCAGAAGGTCCTGGCCCTGCAACATGGCAAACACGTGCCCCTGGCGATCAAGATCGCCCCGGACATGACCGATGAAGAAACCGTTCAAGTGGCCCAGGCCCTGATCGAAACCGGCATGGACGCGGTCATTGCCACCAACACCACGTTGAGCCGGGTGGGCGTCGAAGGCATGGAGCATGGTGACGAGGCGGGCGGCCTGTCCGGCGCGCCGGTGCGCGACAAAAGCACCCACACGGTCAAGGTCCTGGCGGCGGAGCTGGGCGGGCGTTTGCCGATCATTGCCGTGGGCGGCATCACCGAAGGCAAGCACGCGGCTGAGAAGATCGCCGCCGGTGCCAGCCTGGTGCAGCTGTATTCGGGTTTTATCTACAAGGGCCCGGCGCTGATTCGCGAGTCGGTGGACGCCATTGCGGCGATGCGCTGAGGCTCGGAAGGGCGGCTTGAATCGCAGGCATTAAAAAGGGCTCCTTGAAGGAGCCCCTGGGCCGAAGCCCGCCGCCCGGATAGGACGCGCATGGTTGATCGTTGTAACGCTTCAGAGGTAGGTGTCGGGATTGTTGCCCTGATTAGCCGACAGCACGAAGTTCGTTGAGTCTGTGGATGCCCGCAGTGCCTGTCATACCGTCCCAGTTGTCGCCGCGTCCTTCTCGCCAGCCGTTAATCCAGGCTTGGCGTACCGACGGTAGAGTAAATGGGCAAAGCTCACGGGACTTGCCGTTAACGCCATACTGATATCCGCGTAAAAATGCTCTTTCCAACGGATCACGCTTTAGTCTTCTCATAGGGTGTTTCCCTCACTTGTTGACTGTCTTATGTCCTGTCGACCTTCGCTGAGGTCGGGCAGATTGCTTCTGCCGTTGGTGCTCGCTGCCGGCGTCGCGAGCCTGATCGTTGACGTCATTGCGGCGTCAACCTGAGGTGAGTTCTAACCAATAGGTCACAGCAAGTGAATGATCGTTTTGTCATAAGGACGTCACGATTTGCGTGGTAAGGCCATAAGAATGGCGTGCCCCGGCACCGTGTTTTTTGCCCAAACCCCGCTATCATCAGCCTCTCGCTGGGATGGTAGGGTTAATGCTTTAGTGAGAATGGCGACCGCCTGCACTCGAGTACTATTCGACGAAGGGTCGAGTTATGACCATTTGTTGCGCTGACTTTTTTTATCTGTCCCGGCCTCTAAGCTCTTTTGACCCGTGCGGTCGTGAGTTGGCCGGGGTGGGACGGCACAGTTTCGTGCCACGCGAGCGCTCTTGCAGAAAAGCGCTTGATTGAAAACCGAACGGGCGATGCGTTGCCCGTTCATTTATTGCCAAAGGCCCTGGAATTCCCATGTCGGATCGTTACGAACTCTTCCTCACTTGCCCCAAAGGCCTCGAAGGCCTGCTGATCGAGGAAGCCGTCGGGCTTGGCCTTGAGGAAGCGCGCGAGCACACCTCCGCTGTGCGCGGCATGGCCGACATGGAGACCGCTTATCGCCTGTGTCTCTGGTCGCGCCTGGCCAACCGCGTGCTGCTGGTGCTTAAACGCTTCCCGATGAAGGATGCCGAGGACCTCTACCACGGCGTACTGGACGTGGAATGGCAGGATCACATGCTGTCCGATGGCAGCCTGGCGGTGGAGTTCAGCGGCCACGGCTCGGGCATCGATAACACCCACTTCGGCGCCTTGAAGGTCAAGGACGCCATTGTCGACAAACTGCGCACGCCGTCCGGCGAGCGCCCGTCCGTGGACAAGCTCAACCCGGACCTGCGCATTCACCTGCGCCTGGACCGTGGCGAAGCCATCCTGTCCCTCGACCTCTCCGGCCACAGCCTGCACCAGCGCGGTTACCGCCTGCAGCAAGGCGCGGCGCCGTTGAAGGAAAACCTGGCGGCGGCAATTCTGATTCGCGCCGGCTGGCCGCGTATTGCGGCCGATGGTGGCGCACTGGCTGACCCGATGTGCGGTGTGGGCACCTTCCTGGTGGAAGCAGCGATGATCGCGGCCGACATGGCCCCCAACCTCAAGCGCGAACAGTGGGGCTTCACCGCCTGGCTCGGCCACGTGCCGGCCTTGTGGCGCAAGCTGCACGACGAGGCTTCGGCCCGGGCCCAGGCCGGACTGGCCAAGCCACCGCTGTGGATTCGTGGTTACGAGGCCGACCCGCGGCTGATCCAGCCGGGCCGCAACAACGTCGAACGTGCCGGCTTGAGCGAGTGGATCAAGATCTACCAGGGCGAAGTGGCGACCTTCGAGCCGCGCCCTGACCAGAACCAGAAAGGCCTGGTCATCTGCAACCCTCCGTACGGCGAGCGTCTGGGTGACGAGGCCAGCCTGCTGTACCTCTACCAGAACCTCGGCGAGCGCCTGCGCCAGGCCTGCCTGAACTGGGAAGCCGCGGTGTTCACCGGCGCCCCGGACCTGGGCAAGCGCATGGGCATCCGCAGCCACAAACAGTATTCGTTCTGGAACGGCGCCTTGCCTTGCAAGCTGCTGTTGATCAAAGTGCTGCCCGATCAGTTCGTCACCGGCGAGCGTCGCACCCCGGAACAGCGGCAGATCGAGCGCGAGCAGGCCCAGGCCGACGCTGAGATCCAGGCCGCCCCGCAAGAGCGCCAGTACAACAAGAACGGCAACCCGATCAAACCCGCGTCGGTGCCGGCACCGGTGGTGGAGCAGGCGCGCCTGAGCGAGGGCGGCCAGATGTTCGCCAACCGCCTGCAGAAGAACCTCAAGCTGCTGGGCAAGTGGGCCAAGCGCGAAGGTGTCGAGTGCTACCGCGTCTACGACGCCGACATGCCTGAGTACTCCCTGGCCATCGACCTGTATCACGATTGGGTGCATGTCCAGGAATACGCTGCGCCCAAGTCGGTGGACCCGGAGAAGGCCCAGGCCCGTCTGTTCGATGCCCTGGCTGCCATCCCCCAGGCCCTGAACGTCGACAAGAGCCGCGTGGTGATCAAACGCCGCGAGCGCCAGAGCGGCACCAAGCAGTACGAGCGCCAGAGTGCCCAGGGCAAGTTCACCGAGGTCACGGAAGGCGGGGTCAAGCTGCTGGTCAACCTGACTGACTACCTGGACACCGGGTTGTTCCTCGACCACCGGCCAATGCGCATGCGCATTCAGAAAGAGGCGGCCGGCAAGCGCTTCCTCAACCTCTATTGCTACACCGCTACCGCCAGTGTGCACGCGGCCAAGGGCGGGGCGCGCAGCACCACCAGCGTCGACCTGTCGAAAACCTACCTGGACTGGGCGCGGCGAAACTTCTCCCTGAACGGCTTCTCTGACAAGAACCGCCTGGAGCAGGGCGATGTGATGACGTGGCTGGACAACTGCCGCGACGAGTTCGAGCTGATCTTCATCGACCCGCCGACCTTCTCCAACTCCAAGCGCATGGAAGGTGTGTTCGACGTGCAGCGCGACCATGTGCAATTGCTCGACCTGGCCATGGCGCGCCTGGCGCCGGGCGGCGTGCTGTACTTCTCCAACAACTTCCGCAAGTTCCAGTTGGATGAAAACCTCGAGGCCCGTTACGCCGTTGAGGAGATCACTGCAAAAACCATCGACCCGGACTTTGCCCGCAATGGCAAGATCCACCGTGCCTGGAAAATCACCCCGCGCTGAGTGGGGCTGCAACCACGGAGCCTTGATTTTTCAAGGCTCCGTGGCCTGTTTGAGCTGGTCAAATTAATGGCCAATAGCTATAACTCACACAAAGCTAAAGTGATGCCCAAACTCTCTGGCGTTGTGAGTTCTGCCTATGCCGCTGCACGTGATGCGCCCGAAAATACTGGGTTTCATTAGCGAAGAGGTCTCGGCCTGGTTGGTCGCGGTGCTGGTATTGCTGGCCGGCGGCGTGCTTACCGGGCTATTGGCCTGGTCGACCTCCGAGCTGTATCACCAGCAATTGCGCCAGCGTTTTCAATTGCTCGCCAATGAGCGCTACAGCCGTATCGAAGAACGTTTTCAGGACCAGGAGCAACGCCTGGACAGCCTGCGGCGTTTCTTTACCAATTCCGATTTCGTCACCCGCCAGGATTTCGACGGCTATACCAAGGCCTTGTTGCGTCGAACCCAAGCCTATTCCTGGGCCCCATTGATTACCCGTGAGCAACGCCCGCTGCTTGAGCAGACGGTGCGTGAGCAGGGCATTACCGATTTCACCATCCGTCAGTTGAACGCTGCGGGCCAGTTGGAACTGGCCGATGAGCGCGATCAGTACGTGCCCGTCCTGTACAGCCAGACCCAAAGCCCCCTTGGCTCGCCCTTGGGTTATGACCTGCTGGCCCAACCCTTGCGCCGTGCCACCCTGGAGCGCGCTCGGCGCCTCAATGCTCAGGCGGTATCCCAGCCCTTGCACCTGGTGGGTGTGGACCCAGCCTATGCCTTGGGCGTGTTGTTGGTGGCGCCGGTCAGCGCGCCGGCGGCCGAGGGTCGTCCTGACGAGCCCTATGGCTATGTCCTGGCGGTGATCAGCTTGCGCCAGTTGGTGGCGGATGGTTTGTCCCAGCAGCTCAATGACAACCTCGCAGTGCGCATTCTCGACTTGTCCACCGATGGCCAGCATGAAGTGCTCTATGAATCGAGCAACCAGCCGGTCGACAGCAGCTTGGCGGCCACCCGCCTGCTGCGCCTGGCGGACCGTGATTATCAGGTCGATGTGCAGCCCAGCCAGGCGTTCCTGCAGGCCAACCATTCATCCCTGAGCAGCCTGGTGGTGCTCGGCGGTTTGCTCAGCCTGTTACTCAGCGCCTTGCTGTACGTGCTGGTCAGCCAGCGCCAGCGCGCCTTGAAACTGGTGGAGCAGCGCACCGAGGAACTGCGTCTCAGGGAGCTGGAGTTGCGCGGCACCCATGGGCAACTGCGCAGTGTGTTGAATGCCGCCACCCAGGTGGCAATCATCGCCACCGACTTGCGCGGGGTGATCAGCACCTTCAATGCCGGCGCCGAGCAGATGCTGGGCTACAGCGCCGCTGAAGTGCTGGGCCGCCTGACCCTGGAAAGCCTGCACGTGCCCAGGGAACTGGAGGTGCGGGCCCAAGTGCTGAGTCGACGCCTGGGCAAGTCGATTCCGCTGTGCCAGGCGATGCTGGTGAGCGAGGGCGAGGAGGGCAACCATCAAACCCTGGAGTGGACCCTGGTACGGCGTGACAGCAGCCACCTGACGGTGAACATGCTGGCGACCCCGGTGCTGGACGATCAGGGGCTGTGGGTCGGGCACCTGGCAATCTGCATCGACATCACCGAGCGCAAGCGGGTGCACGAAGCCCTGGCGGCCCGGGATCAACTGCTGAAAAAGCTCACGGCCCACGTTCCCGGCGGTATCTACCAGTTCAAGCTCGACAGCGAGGGGCATGCCAGCTTTACCTACGCCAGCGATGGCATCCGCGAGATCTATGAGATCGAACCCGAACTGCTGCAGACCGATGCCAGTGCGGTATTCGAGCGTATTCACCCGGATGACCTGCAACGGGTGCGCGCCTCGATCCAGTTGTCGGCCAAGCTGCTCAGCCCCTGGCGCGAGGAATACCGGGTGCTCTTGCCCCAGCGTGGCCTGCGCTGGATGCGCGGCGCGGCGACTCCGGAACACCTGCCGGGCGGCGGCGCGCTCTGGCACGGCTACATCTCGGACATCTCCGACCTCAAGCGGGTGGAGGAAGAGTTACGGGCCTTGTCGGTGACGGACGCCCTGACCGGGATTCACAACCGGCGCTATTTCCAGGAGCGCCTGCAAGCCGAGATGGCCCGCCTGGAGCGCGGGGGTGGGGAGATGGCGATCATCATGCTCGACATCGACCACTTCAAGCGCATCAATGATCAGCATGGCCACGGTGTCGGCGATCAGGTGCTCAAGGGCGTGTGTGAACGCATCAGCCATCGCCTGCGGCGCACCGATGTGTTCTGTCGCCTGGGCGGTGAGGAGTTCATGGTGCTGTGCCCTGACACCGACGGTCAGCAGGCCTTCAGCCTGGCGCAGGAGCTGTGGCAGGGCCTGCGCAGCTCGCCGATCGACGGCGTGGGCGTGGTCACGGCCAGTTTCGGCATCGCCAGTTGGCGTGAGGGCGAGGGTGCCGACGGGCTGTTGTTGCGGGCGGACTCGGGGGTGTACGCGGCCAAGCTGGCCGGGCGTGATCGGGTCGAGTCGGAGTTGCGCTAGGCACAGGAGGCAGCGTCGGGCGCTGCCTCCTGCGCGCCCGTATTACAGCGCCGAAGCCGTGGCGGCCAGGCGTGGCTGGCGGTACAGGTCCAGTAGCACCTGGTCGAGCACCGAAGAGGCGCCGAACGGTTTCGGGTCATTGAGGATCGCCACCACGGCCCAGGTGTTGCCGTTGCTGTCGCGGCTATAGCCGGCGATGGCGCGTACGGTGTTCAGGGTGCCGGTCTTGACGTGTGCTTCGCCGGACATGGCGGTGCGCTTCAGGCGTTTACGCATGGTGCCGTCCATGCCGGCAATCGGCATCGAGCTGATGAACTCCGCGGAATACGGGCTTCTCCAGGCCGCCTGCAGCAGGCCGGCCATTTCCCGCGCGCTGACCCGCTCGGCACGGGACAGGCCGGAGCCGTTCTCCATCACCAGGTGCGGTGCGGTGATGCCTTTCTTCGCCAGCCATTGGCGGACCACGCGCTGGGCCGCCTTGGCGTCATCGCCATCGGCCTCGTTGCGGTACTTGGCCCCCAGGCTCAGGAACAGCTGCTGGGCCATGGTGTTGTTACTGTATTTGTTGATGTCGCGGATGATTTCCGCGAGGTCGGGGGAGAATGCCCGGGCCAGCACTTTGGCGTCTTTGGGCACTGTGGCCAGGCGATCCTGGCCCTGGATGCTACCGCCCAGCTCGTCCCAGATCGCGCGAACGGCGCCGGCGGTGTAGGTGGCGTGGTCGAGCAGGGACAGGTAGGTCTGGGAGCTGCAACCGTCGCCCAACTGACCGCTGACCGTCACGCTGACGCTGCCATCGGCTTGCGGCACCGGGTTGTAGCGCACATCCCCGGAGCATTGCTTGCCGGGCAGGGCTTTGACCTGGTTGTCGATACGGATCTTGGCGATCGGCGGCTCCACCGAAACCAGCACCCGCCCGGAATCATTGCGCGCCACAAAGCGCAGTGCCTTGAGGTTGACCATCAGCGAGTCAGGCTTGACCAGAAATGGCTTGTTCTCGTCGTTGCCGTCGTCGTTGAACTCCGGCAGTTGCGGTTGCAGGAAGTAGTTGCGGTCCAGCACCAGATCGCCGGTGACTTGGCGCACGCCGTTGGCCCGCAGATCACGCATCAGCAACCAGAGTTTCTCCATGTTCAGCTTCGGGTCGCCGCCACCTTTGAGGTACAGGTTGCCGTTAAGGATGCCGCCGCTGAGGGTGCCGTCGGTGTAGAACTCGGTCTTCCATTGATAGGTCGGGCCGAGCATTTCCAGGGCCGCGTAAGTGGTCACCAGCTTCATGGTGGAGGCCGGGTTGACCGACACGTCCGCGTTGAAAATGGTCGGGGTGCCAGGGCCGTTGAGCGGCAGCATGACCAGCGACAAGGCGTTGTCTTGCAGCTTGCTGGCCTTCAGGGCTTGTTGGACTTTGGGGGACAGGGTGGTGTTGACGGGGTTCGCAGAAACCGGGAGTGCCAGGGGCAGAAGAAAGCTGGCGAGTAATAGAGGGCGTAAAGATTTGATCATATGAACTAAAACCCTGCAGTCGAGGGGAAAAAAGACGAGGGCATAAAGATAAAATCCCTCAGTGGTCAAGAAAGTGTCGGCATTATGCCCCAAGGTATAGCGGCTTGTGCCTTGCCTGGCGTGGCTAATCCGGTATTTTTTTTGCCAATGGCTAGCGGGCGTCCTCATAGAGTCAGGCAATCGCCCGGCTAAACTGTTAAAGTGCCGCCCGTTATTACTTATGAGGATTGTTCCATGGCCACTAACCGTTCCCGCCGTCTGCGCAAAAAACTCTGCGTAGATGAATTTCAGGAGCTGGGTTTTGAGCTGAACCTGGATTTCAAAGAAGATCTGGCTGAAGAAGCTATTGACGCTTTCCTCGACGCGTTCCTCAAAGAAGCGATGGAAGCCAACGGTCTGGGCTATGTAGGCGGCGATGACTTCGGTCTGGTTTGCCTGAGCAAGCGCGGTTCCGTCAGCGAAGCACAACGTGCCGCTGTTGAAGCCTGGCTCAAAGGCCGCACCGAGCTGACCAGCGTTGAAGTCAGCCCGCTGCTGGACGTTTGGTACCCGGACAACGCGATCAACCCAGTCGCGTGATGTCATGCATAAGCGGCCCGTTCGGGCGCTTATGCGTTGCTGCCCTAATGCAGCAACATGTCGAATTTTCCCTGTTTGCTATTTCTGCCGCGGGCTTGTCCGGGGTTTTGCCGTGGGCGCCATCCGCCATCCGCCATCCGCCAATCGCCGGCGAGCCGGCGCCTAGGGGTGTCAGGCGTTGCGCCAATTTAGAATCATCAGGGTGACCACGCCGGCGACGATGCCCCAGAACGCCGAGCCGATGGAAAACAGCGTCAGCCCCGAGGCCGTGACCATAAAGGTGATCAGCGCCGCTTCGCGTTCCTTCACTTCGCTCATCGCAATGCTCAGGCCGTTGATGATCGAGCCGAACAGCGCCAGCGCGGCAATCGACAGCACCAGTTCCTTGGGCAAGGCGGCGAACAGCGCAGCCAGGGTCGCGCCAAAGACACCGGCAATGCCGTAGAAAATGCCGCACCAGACCGCCGCCGTGTAGCGCTTGTTGCGGTCTTCATGGGCGTGGGGGCCGGTGCAGATGGCGGCGCTGATGGCCGCCAAGTTGATCCCGTGGGAGCCGAACGGCGCCAGCAGCAGCGAGGCGATGCCGGTGGCGGTGATCAACGGCGATGCTGGCACGTTGTAGCCGTCGGCACGCAGCACGGCGACCCCGGGCATGTTCTGCGAGGTCATGGCCACCACAAACAGCGGAATGCCGATGCTGATGGTCGCCGCCAGGGAGAAGTGCGGCGTGGTCCAGACCGGGGTCGCCACTTCCAGGTGGAAGCCGCTGAAGTCCAGCAGGCCCATCAACCCCGACAGCGCCGTGCCGATCAGCAGCGCCGCCAGCACCGCGTAACGGGGCGACAGGCGCTTGACCAGCAGGTAGGTGAAAAACATCCCCAGTACCAGGCCAGTGCGGTGTTGGGCGGCGACGAAAATCTCACTGCCGATCTTGAACAGGATCCCCGCCAGCAACGCCGCCGCCAGGGATGCCGGGATGCGCTTGACCAGGCGTTCGAAACTTCCGGTGAGCCCGCAAATCGTCACCAGCACGGCGCAGGTGATGTAGGCGCCGATGGCTTCGCCGTAACTCACGCCGGAGAGGCTGGTGATCAACAGCGCCGCGCCCGGGGTCGACCAGGCAATGGTGATGGGGGTGCGGTAACGCAGCGACAGGCCGATGCTGCAGATGGCCATGCCGATCGAAATGGCCCAGATCCACGAAGAAATCTGACCGTTGGTCAGCCCGGCGGACTGGCCGGCCTGGAACATCAGCACCAGCGAACTGGTGTAGCCGGTCATCATGGCAATGAAACCGGCAACGATGGCGGACGGTGAGGTGTCCGCCAGGGGGCGTAACGGCAAAGGTGTTGCGTCGGACATCTGAGCGGATCCTTGTTCTTGATCAAGCGCCAGCGTGTGGCTGGCCGGTGTTGCGGGGCGGGAAAAGGCGCTGCGGTCTGCCACGGTCTTTCCCGCGCAAGCCTAAACTCAAATGGCGCTGTGCATTGCAATACAGCCAGGGCTCCATGTAGCCGTACAGTCGTTAAATAAGTGCCGGGCCACGCACACTTATTGCGAATGATCCCCAGGGGTTGTGTACAATGTGCCATTGTTTTAACGCGATACTTGCCAGCGACCTACCCGTGCGTATTAAAGTCTCCGTGAATTCGCTGCAGTCCTCCCGACCCGAGTGCCCATGAACGAACAGTTGCAACCTCTCAAGAAACAACCGCGAGCAGGCAAAGCCGGTCGCAGCGGAACCCAGGACGATATTGTCTACGCGCACATCTTTGAGGCCATCCTCGAGCAGCGTCTGGCGCCCGGCACCAAGTTGAGTGAAGAGGCGCTGGGGGAGATATTCGGAGTCAGTCGGACCATCATTCGTCGCGCCTTGTCGCGCCTGGCCCATGAAGGCGTGGTGCTGTTGCGCCCCAATCGTGGCGCTGTGGTTGCCAGCCCGAGTGTCGAGGAAGCCCGCCAGGTCTTTCTCGCCCGCCGTCTGGTGGAGCGGGCGATCACCGAGTTGGCCGTCCAGCACGCAACAGCCGAGCAATTGCTCGAATTGCGGCAGATGGTCAATGAGGAGCGCGACAGCTTTTCCCGGGGCGATCGGGGCGCCGGGATTCGCTTGTCCGGGGAGTTCCACTTGAAGCTGGCCGAAGCCGCGAAAAATGCACCCTTGATCAGTTTCCAGCGCAGCCTGGTGTCCCAGACTTCGCTGATCATCGCCCAGTATGAAAGTGGCAACCGTTCCCACTGTTCCTACGACGAGCACACCCAGCTGATCGATGCCATCGAAGCCCGTGACGGCGACCTGGCAGTGACCCTGATGATGCATCACATGGATCACATCGACAGCAAGCTCAACCTCGACGAAGAAAGCGCTTCCGATGACCTGCATGCGGTGTTCTCCCACCTGCTGCAAACCAAGAAGCCGGGTCGTCCTACCCTCAAGCTGTAAGGCCGCGCCGGCGGCGTTTGCTGCCAGTTCTCCCCTTGAACATCCCCCGCCATGGCGTTTGCTGTCGCGGGGGATTGTGTTTTCAGGGGGCTGATAACGTGCCCCGCCCAGGTCGTCAGCCCCCTGAAACCCAGGCCGGCTGGGCTGTTCGGTAGGTTGTATGCATTGGCTTGCGGTTTGGTGCGGTGGATTGTATACAGTTGTCGCTTCCGGGCGCTTGACCACTCACCGGTGCTGCTCTTCAGGGCGCACCACCCTGCAGTGCGCCCTGTGCAAGGAGCGTGCGGCATGTCTAACAGAAAATTACGCATCCATTCTTCGGCCATTCATTACTTCGATATGGTTCAGCGCTGCCATTCCATTCGTGAGGCGGCGCGGCGGTTGAACGTCGCCTCTTCGGCAGTGAACCGGCAGATCCTTAAGATCGAAGACGAAATCGGCTCCTCGCTGTTCGAGCGCTTGCCCGGCGGTTTGCGCTTGACCCTGGCCGGGGAGATTTTCAGCCGCCATGTCAGCCTGGTGCTGCAGGACCTGGAGCGGGTGCGCCTGGAGTTCGATGCCTTGCAGGGGCTCAAGAGCGGGCATGTGGAGATCGCTGCCGTGGAGGGCGCGACGGTGGACCTTCTGCCATCGGTGCTCAAGCGCATGCGCGATCTCTACCCGCACGTGACCATCGGCGTCACGGTGCAGGGGTCGCAGTCGATTCCCGAGTCGTTGACCAACAGCCGGGCGGACCTGGGGCTGGCTTTTGCCTTGCCGCGAGCAGTGGAGATTCGCCAGCTCAGCGTCGGTCATTTCTGCCTGGGGGCCCTGGTCAGCCCCGACCACCCGTTGGCGCAGCGAGGCAGTGTCAGCTTCGCCACCTGTGCCGAGCACGGCCTGATCCTGGCCAAGAGCGAGTTGTCGATCCATCACCTGCTGGCGCCGCTGCACCCGCGTTCGAGCCTGGTGGGCAAGCCCCCGTTGCAAAGCAACTCCCTGGAACTGGCCCGGCAAATGGCCCGGCACAACATGGGGGTGGCGTTCCAGACGCGGATCGGTGTGGAGTCCGACCTGGCCCGTGGCGAACTGGTGCACATCCCCTTGAGCGACCGGGGCGGCATCTACAGCGACCTGGGGTTATATGCCCGCAGTGGTCGTGACCTGCCCAGCGCGGTAGCGGCGCTGGCGCACTTGCTGGGTGAGGAAATCACCCTGCGTGAGCGTGCGCAACGAGGCGCCAGCCAGCCTGTGGTGTGAGTGGCTGCGCCCTTTACCTGCTGCCGTTTCGGCAGCGCCCTGGTCGATATTCTGTTCTTTGGGGCCAGTGGCGCTTGTGCCGATACTGCGTCCGGTCGGCAGCCAGCGAAGCTGCCATAAGCCACACCGCCACAGGACATAATAAAAATGAAAAAGGCATTACAAGGCGCAGCCCTGCTGATGACACTCGTGGGCGCAGGGGAGGCGGCCGCCGTGGAATGGATGAGCAATAGCGTGGGCTTCAGGTACGGCAAGGAGTTCACCAACCCGAACAACCCGGAGTTCATCAGCAAGCGCATCTACAGCTTCACCCACGCCAGTGGTTACCAGTACGGCAGCAACTACCTGCACCTCGACGTCCTGCTGTCCGACAGCGACGACCCGCGCAAAGGCACCGACCGTGGCAGCAGCGAAGTGTATGGCGTGTATCGCCATCAACTCTTCGCTTCCCGGGTGTTCGACACGCCCCTGGGCACCGGGCTGGTCAAGGATTACGCCCTGACCCTGGGGTTCGATGCCAGCCGCAACAACAACTTGGGCTCTGCAAAAAAACGTGCCTTGGTGGTGGGGCCGACCCTGAAGTTCAACACCGTCGGCGTGCTCGACTTGAGCCTGTTGTACTACAAGGAAAACAACCATTCCGGCATCCCCGGTGCCAAGGATCCCGACCATACCTTCGACGGCAGCTACCTGATCAACCTGGCCTGGATGCGGCCGTTCGAGGTGGGCAGCCACGGCGCCAAGTTCCAGGGTTTCATCAACTACACCGGTGAAAAAGGCCACGACTACAACGACCGTGACACCGCCGCCGAAACCCTGGTGCGCACCGCGTTGATGGTTGCCGTGATGCCGGGGAAAAACGTCAAGCCCAACCTCTACCTCGGCGTGGGCTACGAGTATTGGCACAACAAGTTCGGGGTCGATGGCGGGCGAGGCACCCGTACGTCGGCGCCCACGTTGAACATGGAAGTGACCTTCTAGGCACTCGGTAGCGGCCAACGCGTTTAAACCTTGGCCCATAAAAAATCCCCCGCCCCGGGTTATCCACAGGGCGGGGGATTTTTCGTTTCAGGGCCTAGCGCTGGTGCACTTTCACGCCGGCGGCGTAGGTTTGCAGAACGCTGCGGTCGTCGCCCAGGGTCATTAGCACGAACAGGGTCTCGTCGATGCTCTTGGCCTGTTGCAGGCGGTAGCTGAGCAGCGGCGTGGCGTGGTAGTCGAGCACCAGGAAGTCGGCGTCGGTGCCCGGCTGCAGGGTGCCGACCTTGTCTTCCAGGCGCAGCGCCCGGGCGCCGCCGAGGGTGGCCAGGTACAGCGACTTGAACGGGCTCAGACGCACGCCTTGCAACTGCATGACCTTGTACGCCTCGTTCAGGGTTTGCAGTAGCGAGAAGCTGGTGCCGCCGCCGACATCGGTGCCCAAGCCCACATTGACCTTGTGCTTTTCGGCCATGGGCAGGTTGAACAGGCCGCTGCCCAGGAAGAAGTTCGAGGTGGGGCAAAAGGCGATGGCCGAACCGGTCTCGGCCAGGCGCGCGCACTCGTCGTCGCACAGGTGCACACCGTGGGCGAACACCGAGCGCTCGCCCAGCAGTTGGTAGTGGTCGTACACGTCCAGGTAGCCCTTGCGCTCCGGGAACAGCTCCTTGACCCATTCCACTTCCTGGAGGTTCTCGCTGATGTGGGTCTGCATGTACAGGTCGGGGTATTCCCCCAGCAACTGGCCGGCCAGGGTCAGTTGCTCCGGGGTGCTGGTGGGGGCGAAGCGTGGGGTCACGGCGTAATGCAGGCGGCCCTTGCCGTGCCAGCGTTCAATCAGCGCCTTGCTGTCGCGGTAGCTGGTTTCAGCGGTGTCGGTCAGGTAGTCCGGAGCATTGCGATCCATCATCACCTTGCCGGCGATCATGCGCAGGTCGAGCTTCTCGGCGGCTTCGAAGAAGGCGTTGACCGACTGCGGGTGCACGCTGCCGAACACCAGGGCGGTGGTGGTGCCATTGCGCAGCAGTTCTTTGATGAAGATGTCTGCCACCTGCTCGGCGTGTGCCGAGTCGGCGAACTGGCTTTCGCAGGGGAAGGTGTAAGTGTTGAGCCAATCCAGCAATTGCTCGCCGTAGGCGCCGACCATGCCGGTTTGCGGCAGGTGGATATGGGTGTCGATAAAGCCCGGGGTAATCAGTGCGTCCGGGTAGTGGGTGATGTCGATGTCTGCCGGCAGGCTGGCCAGCAGTTCGCTGGCGTGGCCGAGGGCGCTGATCCGGCCGTTTTCGACCACCAGCAAGCCGTCCTCGAAATACTCATAGGAGGCGTCGATGCCCACCTCGGCGGGGTCGGCGATGCTGTGCAGAATGGCGGCGCGGTAGGCTTTGCGAGTCAAAGGCATGGGGTGTTCTCAGAGGGTGGCTTGGCTGCGGCGCGACACTGGCAGCAGCTTGGCAATGGGTTCGGCGCGGGTGCTGTTTTGGCCGAAATGGGCGTTGTAGGTGGCGATGATTTCGCCAGCGATGGAGATGGCGATTTCCACAGGCAGCTTGCCTTTGACCTCGCTCAGACCCATCGGGCAGCGCATGCGTTGCAAGGTGGCGCTGTCGAAGCCGCGATCGCGCAGGCGGTGTTCGAACTTCACCCGTTTGGTCTTGGAACCGATCAGGCCGAAGTAGGCGAAGTCGTTGCGCTTGAGGATCGCCGCGGTGAGTTCCAGGTCCAGTTGGTGATTGTGGGTCATGACGATGCAGTAGCTGCCGGGGGGCAAGTCGTCGATTTCATCCAGCGGGTCTTCGCTGACCCGCTTGCTGACGCCGTGGGGTATCTGCTCGGGGAACTCCTGCTCCCGCGAGTCGATCCAGCGCACCCGGCAGGGCAGGCTGGCCAGCAGCGGCACCAGGGCGCGGCCGACATGGCCGGCGCCGAACACGGCGATTTGCGCCTGTACCTGGCCCATGGGTTCGAACAGCAGCACCGTGGCCCCGCCGCAGCACTGGCCGAGGCTGGCGCCCAGGCTGAAGCGCTCCAGGTGAGTGTCTTGCCGGCCACTGGCGAGCATCTCGCGGGCCAGTTGCATGGCTTTGTATTCCAGGTGGCCGCCGCCGATGGTGTCGAAGGCCTGGGTGGCGCTGATGACCATCTTCGAGCCGGCGTTGCGTGGCGTGGAGCCCAGCTCTTCGATGATGGTCACCAATACGCAGGGTTCACCGCGGGTCTGCAGGTCGGCGAGGGCGCTGATCCAGTTGTACATGTTCACCTCGGGATCTTGGGTGTTGATGACGGCCTGTTCGCCGGCAAGCCGGCTCCTACAGTTAGGAGCCGGCGATAGCCGTTACAGCGAAGCCAGCTCGACTTGCGTATCTGCAACCTTGGCCACCTGCAGGCGGCGCATCTGCTCACAGCCCCACAACACCCGTTCCGGTGTCGCCGGTGCATCGATCTGTGGTTGATGTCGGTAGTCGCCCAGGCTGGCCACCGCGTCCTTGATCGCACACCAGGCGGCGATGCCGAGCATAAAGGGCGGCTCACCCACGGCCTTGGAATGGAACACCGTGTCTTCCGGGTTCTTGCGGTTTTCCACCAGCTTGACGCGCAGGTCCAGGGGCATGTCCGCCACGGCCGGGATTTTGTAGCTGGCCGGACCGTTGGTCATCAGCTTGCCCTTGGCGTTCCACACCAGCTCTTCGGTGGTCAGCCAGCCCATGCCCTGGATAAACCCGCCCTCTACCTGGCCGATGTCGATGGCCGGGTTCAGCGAGGCGCCGACGTCATGCAGGATGTCGGTGCGGAGCATTTTGTATTCGCCGGTCAGGGTGTCGACGACGACCTCGGCACAGGCTGCGCCGTAGGCGAAGTAGTAGAACGGCCGACCACGGGCCTGGGAGCGGTCGTAGTAGATTTTCGGGGTTTTGTAGAAGCCGGTGCTGGACAGCGACACCTGGGCGAAATACGCCTGCTGGATCAGCGCCTCGAAGGTCAGGATCTGCTCGCGCACCCGCACATGGCCGTTGTGGAATTCGACGTCTGCCTCGCTGACGTCGTATTTGCGCGCGGCAAATTCCACCAGGCGCTGCTTGATGATTTCGGCAGCATTCTGCGCGGCCTTGCCGTTCAGGTCGGCACCGCTGGACGCCGCCGTAGGCGAGGTGTTGGGCACCTTGTCGGTGTTGGTGGCGGTGATCTGCACCCGCTCGATATCCACCTGGAACACCTCGGCCACCACCTGCGCGACCTTGACGTTCAGGCCCTGGCCCATCTCGGTGCCGCCGTGGTTCAGGTGGATGCTGCCGTCGGTGTAGATGTGGATCAGCGCCCCGGCCTGGTTGAGGAAGCTGGCGGTGAAGGAAATCCCGAACTTGACCGGCGTCAGCGCCAGGCCCTTTTTCAGGATCGGGCTGTGGGCGTTGTACAGGCGGATCGCCTCTCGGCGCTCGGCGTACTGGCTGCTGGCCTCCAGCTCGGCGGTCATTTCCTCGAGCATGTTGTGCTCCACCGTCTGGTAGTAGTGGGTAACGTTGCGCTCGGTCTTGCCGTAGTAGTTGGCCTTGCGCACCGCCAGCGGGTCGAGGTGCAGATGCCGGGCGATGGCGTCCATGACCTCCTCGATGGCGACCATGCCCTGGGGCCCGCCGAAGCCGCGATAGGCGGTGTTGGATGCGGTGTTGGTCTTGCAGCGATGGCCGTTGATGGTGGCGTCGCCCAGGTAGTAGGCGTTGTCGGCGTGAAACATCGCCCGGTCGACGATGGAGGCCGACAGGTCCGGCGAGCATCCGCAGTTGCCGGCCAGTTCCAGCTGGATCCCGTGCAGGCGCCCGTTGCTGTCGAAGCCCACGTCGTACTCGATGTAGAAGGGGTGGCGCTTGCCGGTCATTAGCATGTCTTCGACCCGCGGCAGGCGCATTTTGGTCGGTTGGCCGGTGAGGCGGGCAATCACCGCACACAGGCAGGCCGGGCTGGCGGCCTGGGTTTCCTTGCCACCGAAACCGCCGCCCATGCGCCGCATGTCGACCACGATTTTGTTCATCGACACGTCCAGCACTTCCGCCACCAGCTTCTGCACTTCGGTGGGGTTCTGGGTCGAGCAGTAGACGATCATGCCGCCGTCTTCGGTGGGCATCACCGAGGAGATCTGCGTCTCCAGGTAGAAGTGCTCCTGGCCGCCGATGTGCAGCGTGCCCTGGAGGCGGTGTGCAGCGTTGGCCAGGGCGGTGGTGGAGTCGCCGCGCTGGTGGGTGTGGCTGTCGAGCACGAAATGGCGCTTGCGCAGCGCTTCGACCACGTCCAGCACGGGCTCCAGGTCTTCGTATTCGATGACCGCGGCCATGGCGGCCTGGCGTGCGGTGTCCAGGTCCCTGGCGGCGACGGCCAGCACCGGTTGGCCGACGAACTGCACCGTGTCGATGGCCAGCAGCGGGTCGCCGGGCAACAGCGGGCCGATGTCTTTCAGGCCGGGAATGTCCTCGTGGGTGATGACGATGCGCACGCCATCGAAGGCGTAGCAGGGCGCGGTGTCGATGCTGAGGATTTTCGCGTGGGCCCGGTCCGACAAGCGCGCATACACGTGCAACTGGTTGGGAAATTCCAGGCGGTCATCGATGTACACCGCTTCGCCGGACACGTGTTTGTCGGCGCTGTCGTGCTTGACGCTGCGGCCCACGCCGGTGGTCAGGTCCTGGTGAAACAGCGCGGTCAGCTCGGCCTGGGTCTTTTCGACCTTGTGATGATTAGACATAAGCGGTCACCCGGGTCTCGATGTGCGGAGTCTGCAGTTCGATGAAGTATTTGCGCAGCAGGTTCTGGGCGCTGAGCAGGCGGTATTCCTTGCTGGCGCGGAAGTCCGACAGCGGTGTGAAGTCCTCGGCCAGGGCGGCACAGGCGCGCTCTACCGTGGCGTGGTTCCAGGGTGCGCCACGCAGCACGGCTTCGCAGGCCTGGGCACGCTTGGGGGTGGCCGCCATGCCGCCGAACGCCACCCGGGCATCGGCGATCACGCCGTCTTCGAGGCGCAGGTTAAAGGCTGCGCAGACCGCTGAAATATCATCATCCAGGCGCTTGGACACTTTGTAGGCGCGGAACAGCTGCTCGGCGCTGGCCCGGGGCACGATGATCTTCTCGATAAACTCGCTGTCTTGGCGTGCGGTCACCCGGTAGTCGATGAAATAGTCTTCCAGGGCCAGGGTGCGGCGGGTCTCGCCCTTGCACAGGACGATCTGCGCGCCGAGGGCGATCAGCAGGGGCGGCGAGTCACCGATGGGGGACGCGTTGCCGATATTGCCGCCCAGGGTGCCCTGGTTGCGGATTTGCAGCGAGGCAAAGCGTTGCAGCAGTTCGCCGAAGTCCGGGTACTCGGCCTTGAGGGCTTCGTAGCAGTCGGACAGGGCCGTGGCGGCGCCGATTTCCAGGCGGTCGTCAAAGCGTTCGACGCGCTTCATTTCTTCGATATTGCCGACGTAGATCATCACCGGCAGGGTGCGGTGGAACTGGGTGACTTCCAGGGCCAGGTCGGTGCCGCCGGCCAGCAGGCGGGCTTGGGGGTAGGCGTCATACAGGTCGGCCAGGTCGGCCACGGTCAGCGGCACCAGGCAGCGCTTGTCGCCGCTGTTGAGCTCGCCGGTATCCTTGGGCGCGATGGCTTTGAGGCGGGCGATGGTCTGGGCTTCGCGGGCGTCGAACTGGTCCGGTTGCCGGCCGCAGCAGGCCTGCTCGGCGGCGTCGAGAATCGGCCGGTAGCCCGTACAACGGCAGAGGTTGCCGGCCAGGGCCTCGTGGGCTTTGTGGCGGTCCGGGGCCTCGCTGTTTTTCTGCAGGGCGAACAGCGACATGACAAAGCCCGGGGTGCAGAAGCCGCACTGCGAGCCGTGGCACTCCACCATGGCCTGCTGCACGCTGTGCAGTTGGCCCTGGTGCTTGAGGTCTTCGACACTGATCAGTTGCTTGCCATGCAAGGCCGAGACAAAGGTCAGGCATGAGTTGAGGCTGCGGTAGCGGATGTGCTCGGCGCCGTCGGCGTCCGTTTGCAGTTCGCCCACCACCACGGTGCAGGCGCCACAGTCACCGCTGGCGCAGCCTTCTTTGGTGCCGGATTTTCCCAAGTGCTCGCGCAGGTAATTGAGCACGGTCAGGTTGGGGTCCAGGGCGTGCTCGCTACGGAGTTCCTGGTTGAGTAAAAACTGGATCACGGAAGGCCTCGCAGACTCATTATTGTTGTTAACCGACTGGAGCCGAATTTAGTCAGGTCTGACTTTTCGGTCAATTGTTTTCTGACCCAAAGGTCAGGAAATTTGATTTTGTCGGTCAACGGTTCCATGCAAAGAGTATTGACCCTCTCGGGATGGAATGTTTTTGCTTATTCCATGCCAATTTACGCGCTTCGGGCACTCCGCCATCAGGTATCAATTGCGCTACACTGCGCCGCTTGTGTTGATCGAAGATTTTCAAGGAAAACCATGACGTTCAAGGCGCCGGACAGTCTCGCCGAGCAAATTGCCCACCACCTCGCCGAACGTATCATTCGTGGCGATCTCAAGCCCGGGGAGCGCATCCAGGAACAGAAGGTCACCCTGGCGCTCAATGTCAGCCGTGGCTCGGTGCGTGAAGCCTTGCTGATTCTCGAGCGCCGCCATCTGATCGCCATCCTGCCGCGCCGTGGCGCCCACGTGACCGAGCTCACCGAGCACAAGGTGCGCAGCCTGTGCGCGCTGATGAGCGAGCTGTACATCCTGCTGGGCAATTCGGTGGCCAGCGGTTGGGTGCAGCAGGCGGACATGACGCCGTTCCTGCAGATCCAGCAGCGCCTGATCGCGGCCTACGAGCGCCAGGATATCCGGGTGTTCGTCGAAGACAGCTTCAACGTCATGCGCGCCGCCTATCCCTTCGCCAACAACCCTTATCTGCAGGAAACCGTCGAGAACCTGCAGCCGGCCATGAGCCGTGCCTATTACCTGGCACTGGAGCAGCGCAAGGCCTCGATGAGCGAGTACCTGGCGCTGTTCGAACAGCTGCTGGCCGCGGTGATGGCCCGTGATTTGCCGCAGATCCGCCAGGTGCTCACGGCCTACGCCCAGCGCAGCTGCGATCTGGTGGTGTCTGCGTTGACGGGCGCCTAAACGTGCGGCTCAAGTGCATCAAGCTGGCGGGGTTCAAGTCCTTCGTCGACCCGACCACGGTGAACTTCCCCAGTAACATGGCGGCGGTGGTCGGGCCCAATGGTTGCGGCAAGTCGAACATCATCGACGCCGTCCGTTGGGTGATGGGCGAGAGCTCGGCCAAGAATTTGCGCGGCGAGTCGATGACCGACGTCATCTTCAATGGCTCCACCAGCCGCAAGCCGGTGAGCCAGGCCAGCATCGAGCTGGTGTTCGACAACTCCGACGGTACCCTGATCGGCGAGTACGCGGCCTACGCGGAAATCTCCATCCGCCGCAAGGTCACCCGCGACAGCCAGAACAGCTACTTCCTCAACGGCACCAAGTGCCGGCGTCGTGACATTACCGATATTTTCCTCGGCACCGGCCTGGGGCCGCGCAGTTACTCGATCATCGAGCAGGGCATGATCTCCAAGCTGATCGAAGCCAAGCCCGAGGACTTGCGCAACTTTATCGAGGAAGCCGCAGGCATCTCCAAGTACAAGGAGCGCCGCCGCGAAACCGAGAACCGTATTCGCCGCACCCATGAAAACCTGGCGCGCCTGACCGACCTGCGTGAAGAGCTGGAGCGCCAGTTGGAGCGCCTGCATCGCCAGGCCCAGGCCGCCGAGAAGTACCAGGAATACAAGGGCGAGGAGCGTCAGCTCAAGGCCCAACTGTCGGCGCTGCGCTGGCAGGCGCTGAATGAACAGGTGGGGCAGCGCGAGTCGATCATCGGCAACCAGGAAGTCAGTTTCGAAGCCCTGGTGGCCGAGCAGCGCAACGCCGATGCCGCCATCGAACGCTTTCGTGACGGGCACCATGAACTGTCCGAACGCTTCAATCTGGTGCAGGGGCGCTTCTATTCGGTGGGCGGTGATATCGCCCGGGTCGAGCAGAGCATCCAGCACGGCCAGCAGCGTTTGCGCCAGTTGCAGGACGACCTGCGCGAAGCCGAGCGCGCGCGCCAGGAAACCGAATCCCACCTGGGCCATGACCGTACTTTGCTGGCGACCCTGGGCGAAGAGCTGGAAATGCTCGAGCCGGAACAGGAAGTCACCAGCGCCGCGGCCGAAGAAGCCGCGGCCGCCCTGGAAGAAGCCGAAACCACCATGCACGGCTGGCAGGAGCAGTGGGACAGTTTCAACCTCAGCTCCGCCGAACCGCAGCGCCAGGCCCAGGTGCAGCAATCGCGCATCCAGCAACTGGAAGGCAGCATGGAGCGCCTGGCCGAACGCCAGCGACGTCTCGCCGAAGAGCGTGACCTGCTGTCCGCCGACCCGGAAGACGCGGCGATCCTCGAACTCAATGAAGAGCTGGCCGCCAGCGAGGCGACCCTGGAAGACCTGCAAGCCAGTGAAGAAGCCCAGGTCGAGCGGCTGGAACAGCTGCGCCAGGAACTGCAGCGGGCCACCCAGGCCCAGCAGCAGGCCCAGGGCGAACTGCAACGCCTCAACGGTCGCTTGGCCTCCCTTGAAGCGTTGCAGCAGGCGGCGCTCGATCCGGGCACCGGCACTGCCCAATGGTTGAAGGACCAGCAGTTGTCCGAGCGCCCGCGCCTGGCCGATGGCATGCAGGTCGAAGCCGGCTGGGAGCTGGCGGTGGAAACCGTGCTCGGTGCCGATCTGCAAGCGGTGCTGGTGGATGACTTCGCCGGGATCGACCTGGCCGGTTTCGAGCAGGGCGATCTGCGCTTGCTGACGCTGGCCGGGGAGGGCGCGCGCATCCCCGGTAGCCTGCTGGACAAGGTCGATGCGCCGGTGGACCTGGCGCCCTGGCTGGGCCAGGTCAAACCGGTGGACAGTTTGGAACAGGCCCTGGCCTTGCGCGGGCAACTGGCGGCGGGCGAGAGCCTGATCAGTCGCGATGGCTTCTGGGTCGGCCGGCACTTTTTGCGGGTGCGCCGTGCCAGTGAAGCGGAAAGCGGCGTGCTGGCCCGTGGTCAGGAAATCCAGCAACTGGGCCTGGAGCGCGATGAGCGCGAAGCCAGCGTCGAAGCCCTGGAAAGCCAATTGCAAAACCTGCGGGCGCAGCAACGTCAGCAGGAAAACGGCCGCGAACATTTGCGCCGCCTGCTGCAGGACGAAGCCCGTCAGCAGGGTGAATTGAAGGCCAAGCTGTCCGCCGGCAAGGCCAAGGCTGAGCAACTGAGTTTGCGTCGTACCCGCCTGGATGAAGAACTCACCGAGTTGGGCGAACAGCGGGCCCTGGAACACGAACAAATAGGCGAGGCTCGGCTGCAGTTGCAGGAAGCCTTGGACAGCATGGCCCTGGACACCGAGCAGCGCGAACTGCTGCTGGCCCAGCGCGACAGCCTGCGCGAGCGCCTGGACCGGGTGCGCCAGGAAGCCCGGCAACACAAGGATCACGCCCATCAACTGGCGGTGCGTTTGGGTTCGCTCAAAGCCCAGCACGACTCCACGCGCCAGGCCCTGGAACGCCTTGAACTGCAATCCGAACGCCTGACCGAGAAGCGCGAGCAGCTCAGCCTCAACCTGGAAGAGGGCGAAGCGCCCCTGGAAGAGCTGCGCCTCAAGCTGGAAGAACTGCTGGAAAAGCGCATGACGGTGGACGTCGAGCTCAAGACCGCGCAAATCGCCCTGGAAGACGCCGACCGCGAACTGCGCGACGCCGAGAAGCGCCGCAATCAGGCCGAGCAGCAGTCGCAACTGATCCGTGGCCAGCTCGAACAGCAGCGCATGGAATGGCAAGCCCTGAGCGTGCGCCGCAAGACCTTGCAGGACCAGTTGCTGGAAGACGGCTATGACCTTGAAGGCGTGCTTGCGACCCTGACCGCCGAGGCCAATGAAAAGGCCGCCGAGGAAGAACTGGAACGCATCGCTGCACGCATCCAGCGCCTGGGCGCGATCAACCTGGCGGCCATCGACGAGTATCAGCAGCAGTCCGAGCGCAAGCGCTACCTGGACGCGCAGAACGCTGACCTGGTGGAAGCCCTGGAGACCCTGGAAAATGTTATCCGCAAGATCGACAAGGAAACCCGTAATCGTTTCAAAGATACCTTTGATCAGATTAACGGCGGTTTGCAGGCGCTCTTTCCAAAAGTTTTCGGCGGTGGCAGCGCTTATTTGGAACTGACGGGCGAAGATTTACTCGATACAGGGGTAACAATCATGGCGCGTCCTCCAGGCAAGAAGAACAGCACCATTCATTTGCTCTCGGGTGGCGAAAAGGCCCTGACCGCATTGGCCCTGGTATTTGCCATTTTCAAATTGAACCCGGCGCCGTTCTGTATGCTCGACGAAGTTGACGCGCCGCTGGATGACGCTAACGTTGGACGTTATGCCCGACTGGTCAAAGAAATGTCGCAAACGGTGCAGTTCATCTATATCACCCACAACAAGATCGCCATGGAAATGGCCGATCAGTTGATGGGGGTCACGATGCACGAGCCCGGTTGTTCGCGCCTTGTAGCAGTTGATGTCGAGGAGGCGATGGCGATGGTGGACGCTTGAGTCCAAAGGGCCGGGGGAGCGAGGGGACGGTCAGCCTGGAGTTTTTACCCGCCCGGATTGCTGGCCAATCGACATATTGGCCTTAACCGTTGTGACAGACGGTGTAAAGTTGCCTTTGGTCGTGCTAGTTTAATGTCAATTTTTCCTATGCGTGGGCAAAATGCCATTCAGAACATAGAGTTGGCGCCACGTTTTAAAGCGGTTTGCAGTTTGCTAAGCCCCTTATTTATCAGCATTTTTTATAGAGGCACGGGATTACATGGAAATCGGTCTGCGCGAGTGGCTGATCGTCATCGGCATTATTGTCATTGCCGGTATTCTTTTTGATGGCTGGCGCCGTATGCGCGGCGGCAAAGGCAAGTTGAAATTCCGTCTTGACCGAAGCCTGTCCAACCTGCCGGACGAGGACACCAGCGCCGAATTGCTGGGGCCGCCTCGCGTGCTGGATACCCACAAGGAACCGCAACTCGACGAGCATGACTTGCCGTCTGTGAGCATGCCGGCCCGCGAGCCGCGTGAGTCTTCGTCCAAGCGCGGCAAGCGGGGTGGCGAGCCGCATCAGGGTGACCTGAACCTGGACCTGGATCTGGACAACGGCCCGAGCTTCAGCAGCCGTGACGATGACTTCCCGGACGAAGGCAAGGCGTCAAGCCACGCCGAGAAAGATCAGCCGCAAGCCGAAGAAGTGTTGGTGATCAGCGTGATCTGCCGCGACGCCGCCGGTTTCAAAGGCCCGGCGCTGTTGCAGAACATCCTCGAAAGCGGCCTGCGTTTTGGCGAGATGGACATCTTCCACCGCCACGAAAGCATGGCCGGCAATGGGGAAGTCCTGTTCTCCATGGCCAACGCGGTCAAGCCGGGCGTCTTCGACCTGGACGACATCGACCACTTCAGCACCCCGGCCGTGAGTTTCTTCCTCGGCCTGCCGGGCCCGCGTCACCCGAAGCAAGCCTTCGACGTGATGGTGGCCGCAGCGCGCAAGCTGTCCCAGGAACTCAATGGCGAGCTCAAGGACGACCAGCGCAGCGTGCTGACTGCGCAGACCATCGAGCATTACCGCCAGCGCATCGTCGAATTCGAGCGCCGCGCCCTGACCCAGAAGCGCTAAGCTTCCACAGCCAGCGCCTCCTGTAGGAGCTGGCTTGTGTAGGAACTGGCTCGCCAGCGAAGCCTTTGCCCCATCTTCAAATCGAGCAGCCATGGCTGCTCTTTTGCTTTATGAGAGAACCCCATGACCGCCGCTGAAACCCGCATTCTTGAGCTGCGCGCTGAGCTGGACCAACACAACTACCGCTACCACGTGCTGGACGAGCCGAGCATTCCGGACGCCGAGTACGACCGGTTGTTCCATGAGCTCAAGGCCTTGGAGGCCGAGCACCCCGAGTTGGTCAGTAGCGATTCGCCCACCCAGCGTGTCGGCAGCGCTGCGCTTTCGGCGTTCACTCAAGTGCGCCACGAAGTGCCCATGCTCAGCCTGGGCAACGCCTTCGAAGAAGTGGACATGCGCGAGTTCGATCGCCGGGTCAACGAAGGGCTGGACCTGCCGGCGGGCGACTTGTTTGGCGGTGGCGCGGCGGTGGAATACAGCTGTGAACCCAAGCTCGATGGCCTGGCCGTGAGCTTGCTCTACCAGGACGGCGCCCTGGTGCGCGGTGCCACCCGTGGCGATGGCACCACCGGCGAAGACATCAGCGTCAACGTGCGCACCGTGCGCAACATTCCCCTCAAGCTGCAAGGCAGCGGCTGGCCGGCCACCCTGGAAGTGCGCGGCGAAGTCTACATGTCCAAGGCCGGTTTCGAGCGCCTGAACGCCTCGCAACTGGAAGTGGGCGGCAAGACCTTCGCCAACCCGCGCAACGCTGCCGCCGGTAGCCTGCGCCAGCTGGATTCAAAGATCACCGCCAGCCGTCCTCTGGAGTTCTGCTGCTACGGCCTGGGCCAGGTGTCGGCAGACATTGCCGACACCCACATCGGCAACCTGGAGCAGTTAAAGGCCTGGGGCATGCCCGTCAGCCGTGAGCTGAAGCTGGCCAAGGGCGTGGACGAGTGCCTGGATTACTACCGCGACATCGGCGAGCGGCGTAACGCGTTGCCCTATGAAATCGACGGTGTGGTGTTCAAGGTCAACAGCCTGGCATCCCAGCGCGAACTGGGCTTCCGCGCCCGCGAGCCACGTTGGGCGATTGCCCACAAATTCCCGGCCATGGAAGAAATGACCGAGTTGCTGGACGTGGAATTCCAGGTCGGGCGTACCGGCGCGGTGACCCCGGTGGCGCGCTTGAAGCCGGTCAAGGTGGCCGGCGTCACCGTTTCCAACGCCACCCTGCACAACATGGATGAAGTGGCGCGCCTGGGCCTGATGATCGGCGACACGGTGATCATCCGCCGCGCCGGCGATGTGATTCCCAAGGTGGTGCAGGTGGTGCCCGAGCGTCGTCCTGCTGACGCCCGGCCGGTCCCGACCCCGGAAACCTGCCCGGTGTGCGGCTCCCACGTCGAACGCACCCAATTGGTGAAACGCAGCAAGGGCAAGGAAACCGTCAGCGAAGGCGCCGTGTACCGCTGCGTCGGGCGCCTGGCCTGTGGTGCCCAGTTGAAGCAGGCGATCATTCACTTTGTGTCCCGGCGTGCCATGGACATCGAAGGCCTGGGCGACAAGACCATCGAGCAACTGGTGGACGAGAAGCTTATCGCCTCGCCCGCAGACCTCTACCGGCTCAAGTACGAGCAAATCATCGATCTGGAGGGCTTCGCCGAGGTCTCCAGCAACAAGCTGCTCAAGGCCATTGCCGACAGCCGCAAGCCGACCCTGGCGCGCTTTATCTACGCCTTGGGCATTCCTGATGTGGGCGAAGAAACGGCCAAGGTCCTGGCGCGCTCCCTGGCGTCGCTGGAGCGTGTGCAGCAGGCGTTGCCTGAAGTGTTGACCTACCTGCCGGACGTCGGTCTGGAAGTGGCTCATGAGATCCACAGCTTCTTCGAAGACAGCCATAACCAAGAGGTAATCGGGGCCTTGCTCGACAAGGAGCAGTGCGGGCTGGAGTTGCAGGACCAGGGTGAGCTGGGCGCCGATTTTGCGGCCAGCGCCACCCTGGGCGGCATGCTCGACAAGTTGAACATTCCGTCGGTGGGCCCGGGCGCCGCTCAGAAGCTGGCGGACAAGTTCGGCACTCTGCAAGGGGTGATCGCTGCCGACTGGCTGGACATGCGCCAGACCTTGCCCGAGAAGCAGGCCAAGGCCGTGCGTGACTACTTTGACGTCGAAGCCAATGCCTCCCACGCCCTGGCCATCGAGGCGCAGTTGCAGGCGTTTGGCATGCACTGGCGCAGCGAGAAAAAGGTCGTCGAAGGGCTGCCGTTGGCGGGCCAGACCTGGGTGCTGACCGGCTCCCTGGAACTGATGAGCCGCGACGTGGCCAAGGACAAGCTGGAGAGCCTGGGGGCCAAGGTTGCGGGTTCGGTGTCGGCAAAAACCCATTGCGTGGTCGCTGGCCCAGGTGCTGGCTCCAAGCTGGCCAAGGCCAATGAACTGGGCCTCAAGGTCCTGGATGAAGAGGCCTTTGTTGCCTTCCTTGGCGACCATGGGATCTCCCTCTCGGCGTGATCTGCTGGCAGCGGCTTGCCGGCGAAACCTTTCGCCGGCAAGCGCGATGGAACGATGGGGCAGTCGGGATGATCTAGTCTTCGCAAGCCTCAGAGAGGGATCGCCATGTACCGTTTTTTCGAGCAGCTCAGTTCCCGTATCGCCGCGCCCTTCATGGGCGAAAGTTCGCGTAACAGCAAGATCTGGCAGTGCCGTTGCGGGCAGTCGCTGTTCTTTCGCAACAGCCAGTGCCTGGCCTGTTCGGCGCTGTTGGGCTATCAGCCGGAACAGAGCCGACTGTCATCGTTGCAGCCCGGGCCCGAGGTTGGCACCTGGTGGCTGGATGCCGACCCCGAGGCCGGCCTGTTTCGCCGTTGCGCCAACCTCGATACCCCGGCCGCCTGCAATTGGCTGTTGCCAGCCCATGGCAGCGACAGCTTGTGCGTGGCGTGCAGCCTGAATCGAACCATCCCCGACCTGTCAGTGGCGGAAAACCCCGAGCGCTGGCGCAAAGTGGAAATCGCCAAGCGGCGCCTGGTGGCGCAACTGGTTAGCCTCGGCCTGCAGGTGGTCCCCAAGACCCAGGATGAAGACACCGGGTTGGCCTTCGACTTTGTCGGCATCGACCTGGAGGGCAAGGCGCCCATGACCGGGCACGCCAACGGCCTGATCACCCTGGACATCAAGGAAGCCGACGACGCCCATCGCGAGCAAGTGCGGGTGGCGATGCGTGAGCCTTACCGCACACTGCTGGGGCACTTCCGGCACGAGGTCGGGCATTACTACTGGGATCGGCTGATTGCCAACGGCTATTGGCTGGAGCCCTTTCGCAACCTGTTCGGCGATGAGCGGCAAAGCTACGCCGAAGCCCTCGACCGGCATTACCAACAAGGCGCGCCGAGCGATTGGCAGCAGGGCTACGTCAGTGCCTACGCCACCATGCACCCCTGGGAAGACTGGGCGGAAACCTGGGCCCACTATCTGCACATGATGGATGCGGTGGACACCGCCCTGGGCTTTGGCATGAGCGCCCGGGAAATGGACTTCGACTATCAGCCCTTTCCCTTGAGCACCCTCTACGACCCGCAGCACCCAGGCGGGCCGGCGTTCCTGTCGTTCGTCAATGCCTGGATCGAGCTGGCCGGGATGCTCAACGAGCTGTCCCGCAGCATGGGCCAGCCGGACTTTTACCCCTTTGTGCTGCCGTCGGCGGTGATCGCCAAACTGCACTTTATTCACCTGGTGATCCAGGGCGAAGGCGGCAAGGCCGATGAGGTATTGGCCCAGGTCTGAAGGCGCAGCAAAGGGGCCGGTCTGCCGGAAAGGGCAAGCCGGCTCCTGTGCTGGGTGCTGCGCTTAGCCGTTGGGGCGGTTGCTGTCCAGCAAGGCATCCACCACGGCGCGGGCCATTTCCACGGAATGCACCATGGACCAGATCAGGCCGCGCTCGATGCCGCTGGCCTGCTCGGTAATTTCATCGGACACCTCCTCGGCGCACTTGAGCAGCAGCGACACGTGGGCCAAGGCATCTTCGGCACTTATGCCCGGCTGCACCGTGTACAGCGCCTGGCCGTGGGCGTCACGCAGGCCAAAAGGGCGCTCGCGGGTGGCTTTGAGGGTGTGCAGCAAGATGGCATTGGCGCTGTCCAGCTCGGGGTCGCGACGATGAGCAGGGAGGGAGAAGGGTGGGTCGGGGACAAGCTTTTTCATGTGTGTCACTCACTCAGTATTAAAGGACTGCCGAGCTCACTTCCACATGAGGGGTGGCAGTTGTGCGAGGGTGTGGAAGACCGGGACTGAGTAACCCAGCACACCCGAAGGTGTCCCGCGCACAACCGCCATAAAGCGACGCTGACGAGAAATCGTCAGAGAATGCTCAAGAGCGCTCATGCTTACTCAGTTCCGAACTTCCACATCCGGGCCGCTGATTGTGCAGCGGCCCAGGGAGACTGCCTGATCGAATAGAGGGGTTCAAGGCGCTCAAAGGCGGTTTGCATTCTCTCGGAAGCGCCCTACAAAACAAAGCGAAAACTCCACCGTGCCTCAGGTGCTTTCCCTACAAGGGGAGCCGCGCCAGCCCCCCTTGTCCGGTGCTGGCCCCTGCATCGCGGGGTGTTCCAAGGGAAGTGGCCAAGTGCTTGACCACCCTCGGATTTTTTAATCTGCAAGCAGCGGTTGTAACTTCAACTCAGATAGGTACAATGGCGCGGCTCGCCGTCAGGCGGGCGTCGTTATGGTGACCCCATCGGTCCCCCCGCAACGATTACCCGTGAACCTGGTCAGATCCGGAAGGAAGCAGCCACAGCGGGAACATTGTGTGCCGGGGTGTGGCTGGTGGGGTTGCCTCCAGTTACCTAAGTAGCTGATTCTTAACGGTTTTTCACCCTTTGCCACGTGGTGGTACAAGGAGTGATACATCCGTGTCGAACGTCCCGTCCTACCTAATGTTGTCCCGCCACTCGGTCTATTACTTCCGAATCGTGGTGCCGGATGTCATTCGTCCGTTATTCCCCCAAAGAGAAATCCGCCGCTCCCTGCAGACACGCTGCAAGAGGGAGGCGTTGATTCGTGGGCGGGACATTTTGACTCAGGTCCAAGGCCTTTTCACGCAAGCGTTCCAGGGTAGTAGACCCTCTGTTGAGCTTCTTCGCGGGGCGTGGGAGGCTGGGGGTAAGCGACTTGCTTGCTGGGCGTCGTGGTTGCGTCAGCAGCAATTGCTTGGCGCTGCTATGCCTTTGCCTCAAGTCTTGCGTGAGGCGCCACCAGTCGACGTACAGGCCAGTACAGTTGTCCCCTCCGTGATAGCAACGGTGCCAGTCCAACAATCACCTGGCTTCCTTGCGGTGGTCGACGAACAACTAGTCCAGCAGCGCCGTGAGGGTGTTGCGGTCAAGTCGCTGGACGACAAGCGTGCGGTAGCAGTGCTATTAACCCGCATCATCGGTGACATGCCCATCGACCAGATAACCCGGAAGGACGCCCACCTGTTCCGGGAGACTGCGTTGAAGCTTCCCCCGCGCCTGCACCAGTTGCCCGACCAGCCCCTTGAACAGTCGATTGCGGAGGCGACGACCACCATCAGCGTCACGACCTTCAACAACTACGTGAAGAACTTGACGACGTTCTTTTCGTATGCGGTGAGGGAGGGTTACTGCAGCCGCAATCCGTTCGATGGCCTACGTGTGCGTATACGACGCAAGGTGAGCGAGGAGCGAAGCGCTTTCAGTGCTGATGACCTGAAGGCGTTGTTTAACACTGCCACATATGCGCCGGCTCATGGTCGTAAGCCAAATCAATACTGGCTGCCCCTCCTGGGGCTTTACACGGGGGCCAGGCTGAACGAACTGTGCCAGCTTTACACTGACGACGTAGTGACCATCGACGGAATTGCCTGCATCCACATACGAGCTACAAGGCCGGACCAGAAGCTCAAGACGGCGTCCTCTGAAAGGCTTGTGCCGATACATTCTAGGATTCTGGCGTTGGGTTTTTTGGAGTACGTAACGAAGGTCAAAGCGACGGGGAGCGAGCGTATATTCCCGGAACTGACCTGCCATAAGAAGCATGGCTATAGTGCGTCGCCGTCGAAGTGGTTCACTCGGGTACGTGAGCAATTGGGCTTTCGCGATGACGCCGCTAAGAAAGACTTTCACAGCTTCCGTCACACGTTGGCTGACCACCTCAAACAGAAAGGTGTTGCTGAGTCACTGGTCGGTGGTTTGCTGGGGCATCAGACTGGAGGCATCACGTTTGGACGATATGGCAAAGACTTCAGGCCGGATGTATTGGCGCCCGTAATGGAGCTGGTGACCCTCGAATCATTGTGAATACGACAGTGGCGGTTCGGGACGGTTCGGCTACTTTGTAGAGGCACTGTTTTCCGTGTTGACGAACATGAATGGAAGGTGCTGAAGAATGCGAACTGAAGGTATTACTCTTGGGTTTTACAGTGGTGCGGATGAGAAAACTCGCGACATCGCCACTCGATACTGGACTCAGGGCGAGCGCAGCGTTTTTGAAGAGGCTGTTGAAACGTTGTGTCGAGAGGTGGACCTTAGTCCTGAAGGCTTACTGAATCGTATCCGGCAATTTAGTAGTGCAAAATTGACTACCAGCAAGTGTGTGCAATGCGGAGGTACGTTGCAACTTTACAGCCGTAACGATTATTTGAAGCGTATGCGTGCAGAGTTTCCCTGCGATTCATGTAGTTATCCCCCGGATGTTGATGATGAGGACGAGATAGATACTTTGCCTCACCACGTTGAAGAATTGGATCTGTTGAGACGTGAGAGCCTGGAGGGAGCTTCGGTGTGCGGGATTGGGGGTGATGTTTTGTCGGATGGGGTTGATGGGGTGTTGGAGGTAGCTGCACAGCTTCGGGTGTCACCTACCCGTCTACATGCGGCTCTATCCGTTAGTCTGGAGAACTTCACATTAAACCCCGCTGCTGTGGTGCAGGCGTGCAACGGAGAGCCGTTGGTGGTAATGCGGGGAAATGAGCCACTTTTTTACTGTGTTCTCCCTGCGACAATGGCGTCGCTGGCCCGAAAGGGGAGATAGACGGTTTCCCCTGTCCCAAAACTTAGGGGCTCCGGTGTCAGCAGGGTGTCGGTCGCCGTCGTGATAGAGCTGGGTCAGCATTTGCTTCCCGCGTTCCAGCGCACCGATGACGCTCCGGCCATCTGGTGCGGCCTTCTCAGCGAAGTAGACGTCCCGATACTTGGCGTTTACCGCCCATGAGCCGGCATGGCGGTACTGGTAGTTGATGGACCCCAGGGTCTTCTGGATTTGCTGCAGGTCCGCACCGTCCAGCTTCCTGGCTAAGTCCGTAACGGTGGTGCTTCGAAGGGCTCCGACTGCCTTGCCGATAGCGCCGCTGGTTACATTGAAGATGGCGTGCGCCTGGATTTGCATATGGGTGGTCAGTAGCTGATTGTCGAGGGGCAGGCGGTCACGCTCCAAGGTAAGACGTTCGACCTTCCGGGAAATAATCGACATGGCCCGCATGACCAACTCGTCATCAGACAGTTTGCCGGCCGCTACTTTCTCCTCTCCCATGATATAGGCACCGTCCTTGCGGATAGCCGGGAGAGCGGCGCGTGTTACCCAATCCTGGAAAGCCTTTGCCTTCTTTGCCTGGGGCTTATCACTGTGCATGATGAGGCTGTAGAGGCCGAATTCATTGGAGACGTGGGGGAAAGGGGGGGGGGCGCAAACCAAGGTCCAACTGATATTTATCTGCGTCGGGAAGGCGGGCGACAGCGATTGATGTATTGGTGATGCCCAAGGCGTGCACTACGTCGGCCGGTAACATCCGGTGCCTATGGCTGGTGAGGTCGATTGCAAATGGGTGGTCAAGTAAGTGCAATTACCCTAGTGTCAGCGGATCTGGAGAATTGGCTCCAGCTAGCGGCGAGTTCAGCTAGTCTTCCTGCACCAGTTAATCAAGGACGATACACATGCCAGATAACTCTGAAGCCAACATAGTCACAGCGGACGCTCTCACACTACTCCTCCACAACCAGCACTCCATATGCGCGGCTATTGAGGAGGTGACCATGTGGCTCTCTGACAATGGAGTGGGAAGTGTCGCCGCTAACGCAATTGCGGCCATGGAAACGCTGGACACGAATGCTAAAGGCATCACAGATGCCATCATGCGGCTACGGCATTTGTAGGCATTATCTAACGGCCCGCTGCCGCTCTGTTCTGAACGAGTCCCGATTAATACGGGAAAAATGGGATTCTTTGGATACTGAGAAGTTGAATTCCACCTGACCACTGACTTGCCCCTGGCAGGCCAATCGCATCCATGCTGACTAACCGGTAGCATTCGCCTTGGCCAACGGGCGTCGCAGTGACGACCAACAGAGTTCTGCTAAAAGCGGTCACTCACGAAGTGGCTAGCAGCTTACAGGTGTTTCCGATGTGTTACAGCTCACAGTGACGACGGCAACCCAGCTATCGGAGGTGCTCAGGCTCGGTCCATGAGGCACAGGCTGAGCCAGGTAGAAAGCTTCCGCCCGCTTAGTAAATTCCACTAATGGGAAACACACCTTGTATGCGCTGAAGACAAATACGTGCATTAAATAGTAGCTAAAAGGCATCACAGTTCACTATTATTTGCCAATTCCAAAAAACAAAATACAGCACTGGCAAGAGAATGGAGTCCAAAATGAAATTTTTCTTATCTCACAGCTCTGCAGATAAACACATCGTTGGCAAGGTTTATGAGCAGCTTGGGGCTTCTTTATGCCACTATGATGTCGCTACTTTTGATAACACATCTTTTCTGCCTGAGCAGATCTTTGAAGCTCTGAATGAAAGTACTCATTTCATTCTTTTTGCATCAAAGAAAGCACTTAGTTCTGATTGGGTAAGGGGAGAGCTGCGGGTTGCTTTCAGTCAGTGGATGAAGGCAAAGATTCGGCACGCGATGGTATTTATAATTGATGAGGGAGAGCGCTCAGAAGTCCCTCAATGGCTTCAAGACTACGTAATAATCGAGCATCCATCTGCTCATCATATATCCTGTCGAATACTAAGTGCATTTGATGACTGGGAAAGTCAGAGTGGGAATGAGCCGCCATTTTACCGATACCAAGACGCGATGCAGCTGGAAAAGAAAGTTTCAGTAGAGCCGAGCAAGATGCCTACTACATTGATGCTTTGTGGAATTGATGGCTACGGTAGAAAGCAACTGGTTAATGAACTTTTCAAAAGGCGTTTTCCTGGAGTTTCCAAGCGAAAACTAATGTTCTCGCTGGAAAATCATGACTCGGAAGTCAACCTCTATAGGCATGTTTTAGGCGTGACCTCCCTGTTATCGCCAATTGAACTATCTCATAAGACCAAAGAATTCTTAGATCTAACGCCACAAGATCGGTACAAGCTAGTCGCGGATCACATAGTTGAGGCTACAAACGCTGGCCAAGCACTGTATGTTGATGTGGGCACCGCCGGATTGGATGATAGCGGAAAAATTTCAAGCTGGCTTGAGGGTGTCGTGCATGAGCTCCCACGTAATACTTACCCAAGGTTAGTTTTAATTTCCGCTAGGAGACCCGTGTTTTTGTCGCCTCAGTCCGCGGAGGTCATATGTCTGCAAAAAATAGAACCTCTACCGCGAGAGGAGTCAGAATTACTATTCTCATGGTGGCTCGGTAATCTAAAAATCAACGACTCACAAGAAGTTGTTGATAACTTTATTGAATATGTAGAAGGGCGGCCAAAATCAATTGAGATAGCTGCAAGAACTCTTGCTACGGTTGAGCCAAGTCAGTTGTCACGGCAGCGGATTAATATAGCAAATGATATTCAGGCGCAAGCCGCTGAACTGCTCAAGGCGCTTGCAGATAACCGCACGGCTAACATGGCTCTTGCTATAATCGCATATAGTGGTTACATATCGGAAGTTGACTTGATCGAGTCATTGAAATCAATATCTGATGAAACCGAGGAGGGAATAAACAACGCTCTTAGCTTATTGATTTCCTATGGATTCATCTTGCAAGATTCGATTTCTATAAAGCTACCTGGCTATCTTAATCGAGCGGCGAGGGATTTACTGAATAGCCAAGCATATAAGGATACGTTAAAACCCGCCGTTGCGTACCTCATAAATGCAAATAAAGATATAGACCTGCATGAAAAAACAAGTGTTTCTACAATTGAAGAGTTTTGTATTGCTAGGCTTCGAAAAGGCGAGCATTCAATCGTCGGGGTAGAAAGTCTGATCTTGCCTTCCCAGTGCTTTAGACTCGCTAGGGAATATTATGACAAACAAGATTACGATACTGCGTACATGCTATGCGAAACTGCTTATAAGAATAGACTTGCACTCACCGACGAGTCATCACTTGAAGTCCTCCGGTTCAAGGGGCTGTCTGCTGCACGACTAAATAAACAACTTGAATTGGCAGATGTTCTAGGTTCCTTTTCCCAGCATAAAAATTCTGTAAAATCCAGACGGCTACATGCTTTCATTCAAGGCTTCAATTATCGGCTGTCTGGTGAGTTTGATAAAGCTTTGGCGGAACTAACCGTCGCATACAACTCCAAAGGCGAAGGTGATATCCATATTCTCAGGGAGCTAAGTTTTCTCCACTATACATCTGGAGACTTAGACGTAGCTGAGCGGCTCATTAAAGTTGCTCATCGAAATACTGATAACAATTCTTATATCATGCAGATGCTAATTCGTGTGCTCCTTGCAAAAGGAAAATCTTATGTTGCACATGAAGAGCAATTCATATTGGAATTGATTAGTCAGTTGGAGAGTAACCGAACGCGTCGGGGCGCCGCTGCAGCATCAATGATGAGAGCAGAACTACATTTTGTTACCGGTGATATGGCAACCGTGAAAGGCATACTTGCGGCCATGCCTGAATCCACCCCAGTTCAGCTTCTAAAAGCCAAAATACTAGTAAAAGAAGGCAAATATCCAGTCGCGCGAGACATCTTAGTAAAGCTCAAAGGATCAATAGTCTCGAGCCAGGAAGGTCAGCGGCAGACCTCTGCGCCTGAAGTTTGTAGTGCGCTTATCGAAGCGGCAGCTGCAATCTCTATTGGTGATGGACTTTATGAGCTGGAACGAAATATTAAATACCTCCCTGAAAAATTGTTAAATTTTTGGAAGGATCTTTTCACCAAAGAACTTGCCTTTACACAGACGAAGCCAACTGCTGCGCAACTTAAACTACTTAGGATTTCCTAATCTGCAATTTATAGGGGCGTGATTACAAGAAATCACGCTTCCGTTTTTTGCATCTATCTTTATTTTGTTCTTGGTCAACATCCATTGATAGTGTTGAAAGCTTGTTCAACAAGGGGAGGTCTACACCGATTCGGTTTGAAATCGCAATTGTTACTGCATTCCTATACACATGTCGGTGCCACTGTTTCGAAATTTTACCGTTGTCCTCCTCGCACTGGTTTTGGCCAATTTCTGGCTCTGGCGAACGGCAGCTTGGGTCGAAAGCGGCCATTGATGAACGACTGCTATTTTGCCAAATTCCAGCCTGTTGCCAGCGGCATTTATGCGCTGCTCTCTGCCGGCCCATGGTAACCACGCGGGGGGCGAATCCTTGCGAAAATAGCTAGTCAGAAGTGAATATGGGTTAAAACGTCAGGGGGATGGAGACACGAGGGCCTGCCATCCCGGCTGTGGTCACGTTGTTGCAGCAGCCTTGGTCAGTTCCGAAATGCACTCGCCGCTGGCTCCTCGACAAGCGAGAGTGTCGGCGCGTTCGTTGCCTGTGTCGCCGCTATGACCTCGGACCCACTGGAAGCGTATCTCACGCTTCTGCATTTCTTGGTCAATGAGTTCCCATAGGTCGCGGTGTTCGACCTCCTTCTTGTCGGCTTTTCGCCAGCCTCTAGCCTTCCAGCCCTGTAGCCATTCCATTGCTCCCTTGACGACGTATTGGCTGTCGGAAACGATGTTGATAGCTGCCCCCGGCTTGCATCGGCGGAGCGCCATTAATGGTGCCAGCAGTTCGGCTCGACCATTGGTCTGAGGTTGGTTAGCAGGGACCGGACCAGCTAGCTCCAAGGTATCGCCATGCGGGTTGGTGAGGTAGGCGCCCCAACCGGCTTTGGCGTTAGGTTTACCGTTGTTCGGGCAAGCGCCGTCGACGTAGATGGTGTACGTGGTCATGGATTGATGTCCTGTAGATGGTGTGGTGTTTAGCAAGGCAGACCGGATGGTTGCCGACACTGCTGGTGTAGGTTTGAAAGGAAATGGACGTTGGCCGCTATCAGGCTATTGCGGGAAAGACCCAAGGGCGACCGTGGTAGCTGGCAGTAGCGAAGCTGCTGTCAGGTGCTCAGCGAGGTCGACCAACAAGAAAGGGGACTTAAAGCTGTTTTCTTCGTAGTTGGACTACTAACCCTGCCTTCTTAGGTTGGACGGGATTGTTGGTCAGGCTCTACGGCCCCACGCAGCGCTACGCTGCTGCCTGTGCCACGCCTGCCCCTGAAAGGAGGTTGGTTAACGGAATCACTTCTGCCGAACGGCTTACCATGAGGAGGTCTTGTTGCCTCTCCTTATAGTATGCGGCGTTAATTAAGTAGTATGGGTCGAAGGCGTCGTCACCCAGGTCGTGCCGCAGTTTCGCCAACTCAGCGGGTGAGGGCATGACAGTTTGGCAGTCTATTACTGAATGGGATTCGCAGCGCTTCTCCCAATACTCAGCGTTCTCTAATGCATCGCCTGGGAGGTCCATCTCGTATTTAAGCGAGCGTGGTCGGGATTTCATAAGGAACGGGAGTGCTAATTCGATGGCCTTTACGTAACGCTGTGCATGCCGGGTCTGAATCTCGAGAACTTCACAAACGTCATTGGTAGTGATGACTTCCAATACTTCGATGATGACCATTAGCTTCCGCACTGAGAGCGGCTTGGAGGAGCCACCTTTACCTATGCGTCGGTCGTGCCAGTCGAGACGGGCAATGCCCTCCATGATGTCCTGAACGAAAAATGGATAACGCCCATATATTGTTGTGGGGCCGAGAAAGCCATAAAAGGGATTTTGAATATGCTTTGAAGGTCGGCCTCTCCGCTCTGTCGGGTTCTTTTCGGCGACAATAAGCGTCGGTGAGCGTTTCGAAGCGGTCGGCCGGCTCGCAAGTCGCTTATTGATTATTCCGTCAGCGTTGGCTTCTATTCGACGTGATAGCTCGTGAAGCTCGTCAGCACTCAGCATTTCGGTGCGTTTAGGTGTTTTCTTCACTGGCATGGTTCACCGCCCTCGTACGATAGGGCCAAGGGCAAACCAATGGCGTACCTCCCGGTCAGGCTGAAGCAAGTCCAATAGATCTTGATCGGTCCATGTCAGGCCGCTAACCAGGGCCAGCTCTAGGGATTCTGCGAGCCGTGTATCGCGCCCTTTCCGTTTGCTGATGGCAGCAGCCAAGCGAGTCAATCGGTTGAGATGGTCTTTGCGCAGGTGCAGATTGAGGCGCACCAGGGGTGATGGGTGTTTCATGGGATGGATGTCCTGTGATAGCAAATGCAAACGCCCCGCCGTGGTTGCCCAGGCAGGGTTGATAGTTCGCAGGGAATGGGGATGGTTATGCGCAGCCTGGCGAAACGCCGGCTTGGTTGTACATAGACTGGCCGTAATGCGCCTCGGTGTGGCAACAGGCCTTACTTATACAAGGATGGGCCGTAATTCCTGAGGGGCGCCTCTGGTTTCTCCTAGACTGGCCGTAATTACCTATTGCAGTCGGAGGGTGGGCTGTTCAATGTTGGTTAAGGGGGCGGCGCGAGTTCTTAACTGCACGGGGTCAGGGCTGTGTTGCCTCGACAGCCTTAGTGGACACGCAGGCGCGTTTCACTCCAGCTGTGGAAATGTTCCAATGTTTTGCTGTGTCCGCGATGCTGGCTTTGTTTTCGCGTCTCCAAGTGGCGACGGCGTGGTCGTCGATTTTCTTGACCGCCCCAAGCTTCTTGCCTTGGGCTCGGGCTCGCTCGATACCCGCCATCTGCCGCGCCTTGATGTTCGAGCGCTCCAACTTCGCGACTGCGGCAAGCATAGCCAGCATCGCGTCTCCTATGGGCGTCGATAAGTCGAAGCCTTCGCGTATCGAGACCAGCGCCACCCCTTTCTCTTTAAGCATCTCCACAGTAGTCAGTACGTCAATGGTGTCCCGACCCAGGCGGTCGATGGCCGCGACAACGACTGTGTCACCTTTCCTGACGTACTTGTACAGAGCTTCAAAGCCAGGTCGCTGCATCGCCTTGGTCGCTCCGCTAGTTGCCTCGTCGTTGAACCACTGCGCAATTGTGTAGACCTTTTCTATGTCATGGCGCTGCGCTTTGGTGGATTGGTCGTCGGTGCTGACGCGGACATAGGCGATGGTTGTGGTCATGGCGATGCAGTCCTGGCTCAATGTGTTGGCTCGGAATGCTACGGGATGGATCAGTTAATGGCAACACATCTGAGCCAACTGAAAGCCGCATTTTTTCGTAGGTTCGTTCGCGGCCTAGACCTGGCTCATGGGGTGTACTTAATGATCCAGCTCGGCCACGCTGGTTGAAGGTGGGGGCTCTGATGTGGCTACGACGACAGGATGATGAATCCCACGCTACCGCTTTCGTCTATCGACATAAATGTAGCTTCAGCTAAGAAGCTGGAGGTACGGGCCAGCGAGGGGGAGGGGGGGGTAAGACGCTAATGCTTACTATACTAAAGGCCGGACAGATTTTTCGGTAAAAAATGAGCCTGAGCCGTTCGATCTCAACAAAGCGTTAGATGGTGCATGGATTAGTTGGCGGATAGGGTCCACCACCTAACACTCAGGGCGGCTCTTTGCTGGGTGTCCGGCGCCATCATTGACCAGTCTCACAGACAGAAGGTGGATGCTACCTGGCGTCGGCCAGCAGCGTACAATCAAATAGGTTGCACATTAATATATGTGTGTGCAGAATATAAATGTGTGCCTAATCTCTCAGTGTCTGTATTCTTCGCCGCCATGACATATGAAGAATTTCAACGCCAGTTAGGGAAGGCAGGTATCAGCGTCAAGGAGTTTGCCGGGTTGCTGGAGATGAACCGCAACTCAATTACAAACTGTTCTGTACGCGGGGAAATCCCATCCCACCTAGCAGTTATCGCGGCCTTAATGGCGGAGATGGCCGAACATAGACTCGACTTCAAGAAAGCGCTGTCACGTATTGAAATCGCGCCCAAGAGGCCACGGGGGGCAGGGGTAAAAGGCAAGTTCGGCGGAAGCCCTCAAGCCCCCCTCTCTCTCAGCCCGGAATAACGAGGACCGTAATGAGTAGCATCGAATTATTTGCAGGGGCTGGCGGACTGGCTATGGGCATGACCCGGGCAGGATTCCAGCACTCGGCTGTTGTTGAATGGAATGACGATGCGTGCCAAACGATTCGCGAAAATCAGGCGCACTATGTCGAGGCTGGTCAGGACTTCCTACTCTTTGAAGGAGATGCGCGAGACTTTGATTTCACTCCATACGCTGGCGAAGTGGAAGTCATTTCCGGCGGCCCACCTTGTCAGCCTTTCTCCCTTGGGGGAAAGCACGGAGGCAACTTGGATGAAAGGGACATGTTCCCTACCGCTGTCCAGGCAGTGCGCGAGACCAAACCCCGCGCTTTCATCTTTGAAAACGTAAAAGGGCTCTTGCGTCAGAGCTTCGCTAGTTACTTTGAATACGTTTACCTCCAGCTAAGCTACCCGGACATCGCAAGAAAAAAAGACGAGACCTGGAATGAGCACCTAGCACGCTTGGAAGGGCTGCATACTTCTGGCAAGGTAAAGCCTACCTACCATGTGGTGTTTCGCCTCTTGAACGCAGCGGATTACGGCGTCCCCCAAAAGCGAGAAAGGGTATTTCTTGTAGGGTTCAGAGCCGATCTAGGGATTCAGTGGTCCTTCCCTGAACCTACTCATTCAGAAGATGAGCTTCTCATCGCTAAATGGGTGACTGGAACATATTGGGACGAGCACCGAGTCTCCAAGCGCGCCCGGCCCCGCCCACCAGAAAAGCTTACAAAACGAATTGCTCAGCTATCGACGTCCCTGGAAACTAGGCAGAGACAGCTTCGATGGACAACTGTACGAGACGCTATTGCGGGGCTTCCAGATCCAGAACAGCCGACACTGCTTCCTGTGCCCAACCACACATTCAACCCCGGCGCTCGGTCTTATCCGGGGCATACAGGCAGCCCATTAGATGAACCTGCGAAGACTCTGAAAGCGGGGAATCACGGTGTTCCGGGTGGTGAGAATATGCTCGTTCGTACTGACGGCTCCGTACGGTACTTCACTGTCCGTGAGGCGGCGAGGATACAGACCTTCCCGGACGACTATGTTTTTCATGGCTCCTGGTCGGACACCATGAAACAACTTGGCAATGCGGTGCCCGTCCAGCTAGCTGAGGTAGTTGCATCATCTGTAGCGGCCGCACTAGCGGGAAAAAGTTAAGAGAGTCTGCCTTCCACTAAGAAAGTCGGCATAATCTTCCAACAAATGGAGGATTCATGCCGATGCGTCAATGTTTTGAAGAACTGGAGTTCGACTTGCCGTCGGCGCTCCTTAGCCAGCTAGTCAAGCTGTTTGAGGAAATGCCCGAAGGCCCATTAGATGCAGCCACCGTCCAAGGGATTGACGACGCCCAGGGGGTATACCAGCTGTTCTTCAATGGGACACTGGTTTATATCGGGAAGACTGATGCACAAGCAGGCCTCCGCGCACGGCTGTTGCGTCACGCCGTGAGAATTCGCTCACGCCGCAACCTTGCTCACGACACCATTGGGTTCAAGGCCGTCCGGGTCTTTGTTTTTACGGCTATGGACTTAGAAGAACTTCTTATCAAGTACTACAAGGCCAGCCCCACTCCTCCAGTATGGAACTTGAGTGGGTTCGGATCCAACGACCCCGGCCGTAACCGTGACCACACGATACTTAAAGACGGTCACTTTGATAAAAACTACCCCATAGACCTTGACTTGATAGTTGAGCTGGACATTAAAGATGGTTCGGCTTCAGCGGCAGACGTCCTGGCACAACTCAAAGGGCAGCTCGACTACAACATCAGGTTTGAGGGCGAGACGCCAAAGTCCAAAAGTCCACATCCAGACCTCGTCGCCGCGACTGTTCACCTCCCAAGCAGCGACACCGTCCTGAATATTCTGCGAAGGGTGAAGACTGCTCTTGGTGCTGAATGGCAAATTACAGCTCTTCCCGGCTACGTCATTGCCTACCGTGAAACGAAAGACTATAAGGAAGGCATCAAGATTGAACCTGCGTAGCGGCGGGTCGAGTCTCTGAAGGTCGACGGAGAGTTCTTATTTTCATGGGGGCGAATAGGGGTGACTCGTACAGTCTCTACGCGTCGCTGTTGCCATTGGAGCAAAGAGTTCGGATATGAAATGGCGTCTCGGCGGCTCTATACAGGGTCAGCTGCCGTGTTTGCTTAGTCGGGTTTTGACTGATTGCACAGTCCCCAGAAGATTGTTGCCGTGACCATGCCGCTGTAATCCAAACCTTTCCCCAAACGCCTCAGATTCGGCATTGGTCGACTCTATTCCGATACTGCTGTAGCCGACGCGGTCTGCGCACTCCGTCAGGAACGCCATGAAGCGCCGCCCGTGGCCTTTACGAGTAGGTGTGAAGCCTATCCGGGCTATGACCAAGCAGTTGTGTCCTGTCCATTGGCCCCTCGGCGGTGTAACTCGGAGGTAGAGGTCGTATTTGAGCGTCCTTGCGTTTACCGTAGTCCCCAGACCCAGCGTCACATAGTTGCGCTTATAACCGAACTGGGCGGCAAGGTAGGGCGCCAGCAACTCCGCGAAATGCTCAGCTCTTGCACGCGCCTCCTTGTTCTCCCGCTGCTCTGCTTCTTGGTCACGCTCCTCAAGCATTGGGGTATTCATAGCTTGTTCCTCATTGGTCGAAACGGCTGCACGCCGTTTAGTTGGGCCTGGTAGGCGCCTTCAGGTGGTACAAAAGGGAGGCAAATTGGTGATACAAATGGCTTGCGCGGCATCCCTTCACAAGCCTTACAATTACGCCAAATTCGAATCCGCGTGATGGTGAAGAATCGTACAGAGCATCGCTTGGAAGCTCTAGGATGGTGACCCCATCGGTCCCCCCGCAACGATTACCCGTGAACCTGGTCAGATCCGGAAGGAAGCAGCCACAGCGGGAACATTGTGTGCCGGGGTGTGGCTGGTGGGGTTGCCTCCATAACGCCCATCAGCAACACATTTCCTTTTCTGAATTTAAAACCCTGTACCTGATCCCCATCAGCGTGCGGTTTTTGTGTGCCTGTCATTCAGGCATAGGCCTTTGATTTCCTTCGTTCGAACCTCGCAGCCCACCGGCTTTAAAGCGCTGCCCGCAACTCCCTTGGCGACAGTCCGTAATGCTTGCGAAAACGCACGGCAAACCTCGACGCCGAGGCGTAGCCGCTGGCGGCGGCGATGTCGCCGATGGGGCGTGGCGTAGTTTGTAGCCAGTGCAGTGCCATGCCCAGTCTGACGTTCTCCAGGATGCTGCTGAAGCTGGCGTGCTCGTTGGTCAGTTGGCGGCGCAGGGTCGAAGCGCCGAGGTTAAGGCGTTCGGCGACGTTGGCCACGGTCCAGTCTCGGGCGGGGTTGCTCAGGATGATGTGCTGCACGCGCTCACACAGCGGGTCGTGGCGGTCCAGCAGCAGCGGCCCGGCGTAGCCGCCCAGGGCCAGGGCCAGCAGCACCGCTTCGCCGTAGTGGCTGCGCAGGGCGTCCGGTGCGTCGGCGGCGATGCCGTGTAGGAGGTTTTCCCAGGCAAGGGTGGTGTGCCGATCCAGCGGCACGCACAGGTCCGCGCTGGCGGTTTGCCCGGGCCGTGGAATGATTTGCTGGCTGTAGCGCGCGCTGAACGCTCGTAAGGCTGCGGTGGGAAAGACCACCACATCGGCGATGTAGTGGCCTTGCGGCCCCGGGTAATTGCTGATGCCCACTTCACGCCCCGCCGGTAGCAGGATCAGGTGCTGATGCCCGACCCGCATTTCGCGGTCGTCCCAGTTCATGCATTTTTCACCTTGGCGGACGCGGCACAGGGCGCTGGAGAAAATCGGCACCCGTTGCAGTGCATGGGGCTGTCGGGCCCGTATGACACAGGCATCGATACGGCTTTCACGATGCAGCAGTCCGACCGGGGCGTTCATGGGTTTAGCGTCCGTAAGTGGCGGTGAGGGTGGCCTTGGCCAGTGCGTTGGCGTTGAGCATGTAGCCCACCAGCGCGCCGCTGGCGTTGGCGTCGAGGGGCAGTTTATCGACCTTCAAGGCCCAGACGGTGAACTGATAGCGGTGGGGCTTATCGCCCACGGGCGGGCAGGCGCCGCCAAAGCCCGGCTGGCCGTAATCGGTGCGGCCTTGCACGGCTCCGGCTGGCAGGTGTTCGCCGCTTACATTGCCGGCGCCGCTGGGCAGTTGCGAGGTGCTGGCGGGCAGGTTGACCACGGTCCAGTGCCACCAGCCGCTGCCGGTGGGGGCGTCAGGGTCGTAGGCGGTGATCGCGAAGCTTTGGGTGCCGGGCGGTGGGTTGTTCCACGACAGTTGCGGGGAGGTGTTGGCGCCGTCGCAGCCGAACCCCTGGAACACTTCACGGCTGCTCAAGGGCTGGCCATCGCGGATGTCGCGGCTGCTCAGGGTGAAGTCGGCCGCATGAGCGCTGAGGCTCAAAACCATGGGAAGCGCGCTGAGCAAAAGGCGGTTTTTCATAAGGAACTCGTCTTGCGGGGTAGGAGGAAAGACGAGTGTATGGAGAGGGCAAACCCCGCGTTGTGCCGGTACGCTCGACCATTGTGCCGAAACGCTCAGTTGCTTCTGATGGCAGGCTGGGGCTGGATCAGGCCTCGAGCTTTTCCCGCAATAACTGGGCAAAGGCATCCCGGGCGCGGTGCCCTTGCACGTCGCGATGCCAGACAAAACGGTTATCCACCGGCAGCAAGTCGTTGAAACGTTGCACGGTCAGGGTCGCCGATTGCGAGTAGCGCTCCAGCACGCCTTCGGGGATCAGCGAAACCCCGGCCCCCGCGCTGACGCAGCCGATGATGGTGCCCCAACTGGCATAGCCGGTGATCGGCAGGTTCAGGTCGTGCTTGCCCAGCCACTGCTCCAGGGCGCGGCGATAGGGGCAGCCCGCCGGCCACATGAATAGGTGTTGCCCTTGCAGGTCGCTGGGGGTGCGGATCGGCGCAGCGTTGGTGCTGGAGATCAGCACCAGCGGCTCGCGGTACAGCACCGTCTGTTGCAGCTTTGCCGGCAAGCTGTCGATGGCGACCAGGGCGCCATCGATGCGCTGGTGTTGCAGTTCTTCAAAGAGTTGCGACCAGGTGCCGGTGACCAGTTCCACAGTCACCTGCGGGTAACGCCGGTGGAATTCGGCCAACAAGGGCGGCAGGCGCCCCCCCGCGCAGGATTCTATGGAGCCCAGGCGCAGCGGACCACTGGGTTCGGCCTGGCTGTCGACGGCGCGTTTGGCTTCATCCACCAGGGCCAGGATGCGTTCGCTGTAGCCAAGGAAGATTTCCCCGGCGGGGCTGATTTTCAGCCCACGGCCCACCCGGGTGAACAGGGGGGTGCCCAGTTCGCTTTCCAACTGCTTGAGGCGGTTGGTGATGTTGGAGGGGACGCAATGCAGGTGTTCTGCCGCGCGGGCGATGCTGCCGGTGCGGGCAACGGCTTTCACCATTTTCAGTTGGGTCAGTTCCATTGCTCATTTCTCGTGATCAATGGTCGCAGTATCCGTTAATTGTGGTGAGCTGTGGAGGGCGGGACACTGCAGTTCTTCTCCTGCCCTGTGGATGCCTGTGTCGTGACGATCTCGCCCCTGTTCAAGCTGTTGCTGGCCACCGCTGCGGTGATCCTGTGTTGGGCCTATTCGCCGGTGGGCATCCATATCGGCCTTGAGGGCTACAGCCCCGGGCACTTGGCGCTACTGCGCTTTCTGATCGCTTCGCTGTTGATGGGCGGCATTGCACTGCTGTCGAACATCTCGCTGCCCGCTTGGCGCGACCTGCCTTGGCTGCTGGTGCTGGGGTTCTTTGCCATTGCCTTGCACCACGTCAGCCTCAACTACGGCCAGCAGGGCTTGAGTGCCGGGGCCTCCAGCGTGTTGGCCCAGTCGGCGCCGATCTTCAGCACGGTGATTGCTTTTTTCTGGCTCAAGGAGTCAGTCAGCGTATGGCGCTGGGTATGCGTGGGGGTTGGGCTGTTGGGCGCCGTGGTGGTGGTCGCCGGGGATCGGGGCCTGGGCTCGATTGAACCCCGTGGCTTGCTGGTGTTGGTGGCGGCGTTTTCCTGGGGGCTGTACTTCGTCTTGCAGCGGCGTTTTTCCGGGCGCTATGGGCTGCTGACCACGGTCTGCTACATGGTCTGGTCCGGCACGCTGTTGTTGAGCGTGTATGCGCCGGGCTTGACCCAGGCGGTGGCCCAGGCGTCCTGGCGGGTGAACCTGGCGGTGCTGTTGCTGGGGGTGTTTCCCAGTGCGCTGGCGTACCTCGCCTGGGCCTATGTGTTGGCGCGGGTCGAGGTCAGCCGGGCATCGATTGCCATGTACCTGATTCCGCCCATGGCGATGGCGCTGGCGTCGACGGTCCTCGGAGAGCGGGTGTCATCCAGCGTGCTGCTGGGGGCGGCGGTGGTGCTGGGCAGTGTGATGGCGCTGCAGTTGGAGGGGCGCTGGCGGCGGAGCCGGTTCGGGCGGCCGCGGGCTGCAGGTGTCTCGAGCACCTTGCCGGGGGCCATTCGCGAGGCCGAGGCGTTGGAGGTGCGTTAGCACCAGGGTCTGAATGAACAACGCCCCCGCATAGGCGGGGCGTTGTCGTTGCGGCGGGGCGGTTCAGCTCTTTTTCTTGAACAGCCGGCCGACGAAGGCGGCGATGGCGACCACGCCGATGATGATGAACTTCTTGCCGGCCAGCAGCAGGACACCCAGCTTGGCAAACAACCCCGCCTTACTGGCGATGCCGCCGGCTACGAGGGCCGCCAGGCCGTAGGAGGCGAGCTTGTCGGTGCTGGGGTTGTAGTCGGCGTAGCGGTTGCCGTCGGTGAAGTTGGTGAAGGCCAGGACCTTGGGAATTTCCCGCTTGATGGTGGCCAGGTCGTCCATGGACGCCACGGCGTTGAGCTCCAGCACGCCCTCGCGACCCAGCACGCGGATGCTGTAGTTCAAGGTGTTGTTCTCGGCGCCTTCGGCCTTGAGTTCGCGGGCCCAGTACATCTTGTGGGACTGCGCGTCATAGCTCGGCTGTTCGGCCCAGCCCAGCAGGTGGATGGCGCCGTAGCCCTGTTCCTGACGCTGTTTGTTGTCTTCCTCGTCCTCTTCCTGCATCTGCTTGAGCAGGTCGTTGTAGTCGATCTTGGCGGCGTCGTCGTCCGAGATATGGCCGTCATTCTTGTAGCTGATGATCACGCCCCAGCCTTCTGCCGACAGTGGGCTGACGCCGCTGGGCACGATCATGCCCAGGGTGGTGAAGCCCGGTGGGTTGCCCCAGCCTTCGGTCAGCAGGCGTTCGGTGTCTTTGGGGGCGAGGTAGTAGAACTCTTTGCTCAGCTCGAGGCTGGCAATATCGCCGGGCAGTTTGACGGTGCCGTGGCGGGGGGAGAGTGAGGCCAAAAACTGTTCTTCAGTCTGGGTCTCGGTGGTGTCGCTCTCGGCTGGCTTGGCAGCGTGGGCAAAAAACGGCGCGCAAAACAGGGCCGCCATCACCATAAAAAGGCGTAGGTATTTCATCGTATTCCCTTACATTTTGTGACAAGTCGACGGGAAGGATAACGATGACGTCGCTGGGGCTCAATGATGTGTTTCCATTTATTGCATGCAGGAGGGCGTGGTGCAGGGCCTTTTTGGCTCTGTGCGCGGTCGTTGGGGGAGGGGCCAGCGCAGTGTTGTCGGGGGCAACACTGCGTTCTCCATGGGCCTGTGCAGGCGCTTCAGTCGAGGGTGAGGAACATGGCACGCAAGCGATGGCCGTCGGGGTCGAGGGCGACCAGGCTGTAGCCGAAGTCCTGGGTATTGGGTGGCTGGGCGATGGTCATGCCCAAGGCTTTCCATTGCTGATACAGAGTGTCGACCGCTTCGCGGCTGTCCAACGCCAACGCCAGTTCGCCCCCGCCCCCGGCGGCCTGGGCGGCAGGTTGCACGGTATGGCGTGACCACAACCCAAGCTTGAGCCCGGAGTCGAGGATGAACAGGGCAAAGGTCGGCGACAGGTCCACCGGCGGCCGATCCAGCAGGCGGCTATAGAAGTGGGCGCTGGTGGCCGGGCTGTCGACGTAGAGCAATAGGTGAGTGAGGTTGAGCATGGTGGCTGCCTGTTCCAGGTGGCTTGTGGGTAGGTCGGCAGCTTAAGGGGCGGACCTGTCAGTTCCTGTCAGGAGTCGCAAGTCATCAGCGGCCCGGGCTCAAGGGGCGAAATGGGGAGGCTCGCGATGGCCGGTGTAGCGCTGGACGATGTCGTCGATTTCCCCGGACATTTTCATTCGCAGCAGCGTGCGCAACAGGCGTTGCACGGGCAGCGCCGGGTCATTGCGCACATAGCAGCCCACCGCCTGTTCCTGAAGCAGGGCCACGCCGCGCAGTTGTTTGTCAGGGGCGCGCCCGCGGTTGTACCACTCCAGGGTCCAGAGGCTGCTGACCGCATAGGCGTAGCGGCCTATCTCGAGTTTTTGCAGCACCTGCTCCTCGTTGCGCGCGTCGTCACGGATCAATTGGTCGCGGTCGAACAGCGGCTGCAGGGTGGTGTAGGTGTAGCTGAGCACTGTGCCGATACGCTGTCGCTCCAGCCCGGCAAGGCTCACCTTTTGCGGGTGCGCGCCATGGCTGACCAGCAAGTTGCGCTGCATGAACAGCGGGATGCTCCAGATGTAGTCGCCAGACTGGTTCGGCAGCCAGGACTGCGCGGCATAGCAGCGCACATCGACCTCACCCTGCTCCATGGCGTTTTGCACCCGGGCGCGGGCCAGGACGTGGAACTGCGCCGACATGCCGACTTGGCGAGCTAGGCTGATCATCATGTCGTGCAGGATGCCCTGGGTCGGTTGGCCCTGCTCGATCTGCACCACCGGCATGGCCCAGCTGTCCGAGATCACGAAACGCAGGGGCATTTCGTCGGCCGAGGTCCAGGCACTGATCAGTAAAAGAGCCCCCCAAGTCAAACGCATACACGCTCCGTGGTTAAAAGCACCGATCCTTGCCGTGCAAAGTGCAGCTTAGTCAGATTAGACGAGCGCGCCGGATGCAATTTGCCCCTTGCTCCGCTAGCATTACCGGCTTCCGCTTCCCAGTTGCGACGGTTTTCGATGAGTTATCAGGTTCTTGCACGTAAATGGCGTCCGCGCTCGTTCCGCGAAATGGTCGGCCAGACCCATGTGCTCAAGGCTCTGATCAATGCCTTGGACAGCCAGCGGCTGCACCACGCCTATCTGTTTACCGGCACCCGCGGGGTGGGCAAGACCACCATTGCGCGGATCATTGCCAAATGCCTGAATTGTGAAACAGGTATTACGTCCACCCCTTGTGGCACGTGCTCGGTGTGTCGCGAGATCGATGAAGGGCGTTTTGTCGACCTGATCGAGATCGACGCCGCGAGCCGGACCAAGGTCGAGGACACCCGCGAGCTGCTGGACAACGTGCAGTACGCCCCCAGCCGCGGGCGCTTCAAGGTCTACCTGATCGACGAAGTGCACATGCTGTCCAGTCACTCGTTCAACGCCCTGTTGAAGACCCTGGAAGAGCCGCCGCCCTACGTTAAATTCATCCTGGCGACCACCGACCCGCAAAAGCTGCCGGCGACCATTCTGTCGCGCTGCCTGCAATTTTCTCTGAAGAACATGACGCCCGAGCGTGTGGTCGAGCATTTGACCCACGTGCTGGGGGTGGAGAACGTACCGTTCGAAGACGACGCCCTGTGGTTGCTGGGGCGCGCAGCGGACGGTTCGATGCGCGACGCCATGAGCCTCACCGACCAGGCGATTGCCTTCGGTGAGGGCAAGGTCATGGCGGCCGATGTGCGGGCCATGCTCGGGACCCTGGACCATGGTCAGGTCTTCGATGTGTTGCACGCGTTGATCAACGGCGACGCCAAAGCCCTGCTGGAGGCCGTGCGCCACCTGGCGGAGCAGGGGCCGGACTGGAATGGCGTGCTTTCAGAAATTCTCAATGTGCTGCACCGGGTGGCCATTGCCCAGGCGCTGCCTGAAGGCGTGGATAACGGTCATGGCGATCGTGATCGGGTGTTGGCCCTGGCCCAGGCGCTGCCGGCCGAGGATGTGCAGTTCTATTACCAGATGGGTTTGATCGGGCGTCGCGACTTGCCGTTAGCACCCGACCCCCGTGGCGGTTTCGAGATGGTCCTGTTGCGCATGCTGGCGTTCCGCCCGGCAGATGCCACGGACGCGCCGAGGCAGCCGCTAAAGCCAGTGGGGATCAGCCAAGCCACAGTTGATTCCGCCCAAGCCGTGGCGGGGGCAGCGTCCGCTGCGCCAGTGGTGGCGGCCGCAGCGCCGGTTGCCGCACCTGCTGTTCCTGTGGCTCCTGTTGCCGCTGAGCCGGTACCCGCATCTGTGCCCGAGCCTCGGCCGCAGGTTGCGGTGGCCCCTGAGCCTCCGGTCGAGCCAGAGCGGGTCGAGCCGGCCCCGGTGGTCGAAGCCGTGGTCGACCTGCCTTGGAACGACCCGGTCGAGCCAGTGGTTGAGCAGCAGCCGGCGGTCGAGCCAGTGCTGGAGACCACCGCCGAGCAGCCCGAATTGACGCCGATGCCGACGCCGACCCCGGACAGCGTGGTGCCGGACGCGCCGGAGTGGGTCAATGCGCCGGTGCCAGAGCCGAGCGTTGCCGACGTCGATGCCGCCACCCCGGGCATCGACCTGGACGACGAGCCGCCTCTGGACGAGGACTACATCGAGCCGGACATGGACTCGGCCTACAGCTACCTGGACGAACTGGCCAGCGAGCATGCGGCGGATCCGGAGCCCGAGCCTGAACCCTTGCCTGCTGCGCAGCCTGCAACCGGCCTGGCCCTGGAGTGGCTGGAGCTGTTCCCGAAGTTGCCGATTTCCGGCATGACCGGCAGCATCGCCGCCAACTGCACCCTGATGGCCGTGGACGGCGACAGCTGGTTGCTGCACCTGGACCCGGCCCACAGCGCCCTGTTCAACGCCACACAGCAGCGCCGCCTCAACGATGCCCTGAACCAGCACCTGCAGCGGACCCTGACCCTGAGCATCGAGCTGATCAAGCCCGAGCAGGAAACCCCGGCCCAGGCGGCGTCGCGTCGCCGGGCCAATCGCCAGCGCGAAGCCGAGGAGTCGATCCACGGCGATCCGTTCATCCAGCAGATGGTGCAGGAGTTCGGCGCGGTGGTGCGTCACGATACTATTGAACCTGTCGAGGCCCTGGCCAGTCAGGGCTAATAACTGAAGGGCGCCGGGCTGTAATCGCCGGGCGCTGTTTTTATCCAAGTACTTGAGGTGATTCCCATGATGAAAGGTGGCATGGCCGGCCTGATGAAGCAGGCGCAGCAGATGCAGGAAAAAATGGCCAAGATGCAGGAAGAACTGGCCAACGCTGAAGTCACCGGCAAAGCCGGCGGCGACATGGTCACCGTGGTCATGACCGGTCGTCACGACATCAAGCGCGTGAGCATCGATCCAAGCCTGCTCGAAGGCGTCAGCGAAGACGACCGTGAAGTGCTGGAAGACCTGTTTGCCGCCGCCGTCAACGACGCGGTGCGCAAGATCGAAGCCAACAGCCAGGACAAGATGTCCGGCATGACCGCGGGCATGCAACTGCCACCGGGCATGAAGCTGCCCTTCTGATTCGCCCAGGCGTATTGGATGGATGACATGAAATGCCAGGCCTTGAGCCTGGCATTTTTGTTTGCGGCCGCGGTGGCTGAAAACATCGAACGCCCTCAGCCAATCATGGTCTGCACCCTGTAGCAGCTGATTTCTTCATCCACAAAGGAGCCTCCCCGATGCCCCAAGCATTGACCCTCAACCAGCGTATCGTCCTGGTGTCCCGCCCCCAGGGCGCGCCGGTCCCGGAGAACTTTCGCCTGGAACGCGAGGCGCTGCCGGACCTGGCAGACGGCCAGGTCTTGCTCAAGACCCTGTACCTGTCCCTGGACCCTTACATGCGTGGACGCATGAGTGACGCGCCGTCCTACGCGGCCCCGGTCGAACTCAATGAGGTCATGACCGGCGGCGCCGTGAGCCGGGTCGAGCGTTCCCTCAACCCGAAATTCCAGGAAGGCGATCTGGTGGTGGGTGCCACCGGCTGGCAAAGCCACAGCATCTCTGACGGCCGCAACCTGATACCCGTACCCTCCGGGCTGCCCAGCCCGTCCATGGCCCTGGGGGTGCTGGGCATGCCCGGCATGACCGCTTACATGGGTCTGATGGACATCGGCCAGCCCAAAGCCGGGGAAACCCTGGTGGTCGCGGCAGCCTCGGGCGCCGTTGGCTCGGTGGTCGGGCAGGTGGCCAAGCTCAAGGGGCTGCGTGTGGTGGGCGTTGCAGGAGGGGCGGACAAGTGCCGCTATGTGGTTGAGGAGTTGGGGTTCGATGCGTGCATCGATCACAAGAGCCCGGACTTCAGCGATGAGTTGGCCCAGGCCTGCCCCAAAGGCGTGGACATCTACTTTGAAAACGTCGGCGGCAAGGTCTTCGACGCAGTGCTACCGCTGCTCAATGCCAAGGCGCGGATTCCTCTGTGCGGCCTGATCGCCCAGTACAACGCCCAGGATGTGCCCGCCGGGCCGGACCGCTTGCCCCTGCTGCAACGGGCCTTGTTGACCAAGCGTGTACGCATCCAGGGGTTTATCGTGTTCGACGATTATGGTGATCGCCAGCCCGAATTCATCAGCGCCATGGCGCCCTGGGTACGGGACGGCAAGATCAAGTTCAAGGAAGACGTGGTGGAGGGGCTCGAGCAAGCGCCGGAGGCCTTTATCGGTCTGCTGGAAGGACGCAACTTCGGCAAGTTGGTGGTGCGGGTCGCCGAAGCCTGAGCATTTGACGCTGGTCAGAGGCGCGGGTATAAACCGCGTCTCGTTGTTTAGTCGGACCTTTGCCCATGAGCTTCAGCCCCCTGATTCGCCAACTGATCGATGCCTTGCGCACCTTGCCGGGCGTGGGTCAGAAAACCGCCCAGCGCATGGCACTGCAACTGCTGGAGCGTGACCGCAGCGGCGGCTCCCGGTTAGCGCAAGCCTTGAGCCAGGCCATGGAAGGGGTCGGGCACTGCCGGTTGTGCCGCACCCTGACGGAAGACGACCTGTGCCCGCAATGTGCCGACACCCGTCGCGATGACACCCTGCTGTGCGTGGTGGAGGGGCCGATGGATGTGTATGCCGTGGAGCAGACCGGTTATCGCGGTCGTTACTTCGTGCTCAAGGGCCACCTGTCGCCGCTCGACGGCCTGGGGCCGGAGGCGATTGGCATTCCGCAATTGCTGGCGCGGATCGAGGAGCAAGGCAGCTTCACCGAAGTGATCCTGGCCACCAACCCCACCGTCGAAGGTGAGGCAACGGCCCATTACATCGCCCAATTGCTCCACCACAAAGGCCTGGTGGCCTCGCGCATCGCCCATGGCGTGCCTTTGGGTGGCGAGCTGGAGCTGGTGGATGGCGGGACCCTCGCGCATTCCTTTGCCGGGCGTAAACCCATCGCCCTGTAACGCGGCTGGTAGGCGCCGGCTGGCCGGCAAACGCGAACAACGCAGAGTATCTTGATAACCAAGCAAGCGCTTGGTAAGTTCCCTCGACCCTTCAGAGGAGCTTGCCGATGTCTGCCTGCCAGGAATACTTCGACCCTAGCCATCAGTTGGTCCGCGACAGCGTTCGCCGTTTCGTCGAGCGTGAAATTCTCCCCGAGATCGATCAATGGGAAGAGGCGGCGAGCTTCCCTCGGGAGCTGTACCTCAAGGCCGGCGCCGCCGGAATTCTCGGTATCGGCTATCCCGAATCGCTGGGGGGCAGCCATGAAGGCGACCTGTTCGCCAAGATTGCCGCCAGCGAAGAGCTGATGCGCAGTGGCTCCGGTGGTTTGGTGGCAGGCTTGGGGTCTTTGGATATCGGCCTCCCGCCGATCGTCAAATGGGCCCGCCCCGAGGTGCGTGAGCGTGTGGTGCCCCAGGTGCTCTCCGGGGCCTGCATCAGCGCCTTGGCGATCACTGAGCCCAGCGGTGGTTCGGACGTGGCCAACCTGCAAACCCGCGCCGTGCGCGAGGGCGACGTTTACCGTGTCAGCGGCAGCAAGACCTTTATCACCAGTGGTGTGCGCGCGGATTTCTACACCGTCGCGGTGCGCACTGGCGAGCCGGGTTTCGGCGGCATCAGCCTGCTGTTGATCGAGAAGGGCACCCCGGGATTCACCGTCGGTCAGCCCCTGAAGAAGATGGGCTGGTGGGCGTCGGACACCGCCGAGCTGTTCTTTGATAACTGCCGGGTGCCGGTGGGCAATTTGATTGGGGCGGAAAACATGGGCTTCGCCTGCATCATGGGCAACTTCCAGAGCGAGCGTTTGGCCTTGGCGCTGATGGCCAACATGACCGCGCAACTGGCGTTGGAAGAAAGCCTGAAGTGGGCACGGCAGCGCGAAGCCTTCGGCAAGCCCATTGGCAAATTCCAGGTGCTCAAGCATCGCTTGGCGGAAATGGCCACGGCGCTGGAGGTGTCGCGGGAATTCACCTATCGCCAGGCGGCGAAGATGGCGGCGGGCAAGAGCGTGATCAAGGAAATTTCCATGGCCAAGAACTTTGCCACCGATACCGCCGATCGCATCACCCATGACGCCGTGCAGATCCTCGGGGGCATGGGTTACATACGTGACAGCCTGGTGGAGCGCCTGTACCGCGACAACCGGATCCTCTCCATCGGAGGCGGGACCCGTGAAGTGATGAATGAAATCATCAGCAAGCAGATGGGGCTCTGACTGCGCAGGCTCGCCCGTCTTCGGCTGAAGCGGGCTGCCTGCGAGTGGGGTAGGGCGTTTAGCGTTCGGTCAGGGAAAACTGGGTCAGGCAAAAGGTCGGGATGCCCATGTCTTCCAGCTTTTGCGAGCCGCCCAGTTCCGGCAGGTCGATGATGGCCGCGGCTTCGAAGATTTTCGCCCCCATGCGTCGCACCAGGTTGGCGGCAGCGATCAGGGTGCCACCGGTGGCGATCAGGTCATCGAACATCAACACCGAGTCGCCTTCGCACAGGCTGTCGGCATGGACTTCGAGATAGGCTTCGCCGTACTCGGTCTGATAGCCCTCGGCGAGCACATCGGCCGGCAGCTTGCCTTGCTTGCGGAACAGGATCAGCGGTTTGTTCAACTGGTAGGCAATGATCGAACCGATCAGGAAGCCACGGGCGTCCATGGCGCCGATGTGGCTGAAGTCTTCTTCGACATAACGCTGGGCGAAACTGTCGGCCACCAGGCGCAAGGCCTTGGGCGATTGGAACAGCGGGGTGATGTCGCGGAAGATCACGCCCGGCTTGGGAAAGTCGATGACGGGGCGGATCAGGGATTTGATATCGAAGGGGTCGAAGGCCATTTTCGGAGTGTCCTGGCGGGCAAATGAGCCGCGCCAGTATAACCGCGGCTGGGCCACTTGGCTCAGCCGCAAACCGCCAGGGTCAGCCTTCCAGGGAACCGCCGGCCAGGGCGCAGAGTTGGATCGGGTCGAGGATGTGCACTTCCTTGCCTTCGGCCGCCAGCAACTCGTTCTGCTGGAAGCGCGTGAACACACGGGACACGGTCTCGACCGCCAGGCCCAGGTAGTTGCCGATTTCGTTGCGCGACATGCTCAGGCGGAACTGGTTGGCCGAGAACCCACGGGCCCGGAAACGCGCCGACAGGTTGACCAGGAAGGTGGCAATGCGTTCGTCGGCAGTCTTTTTCGACAGCAGCAGCATCATTTGCTGATCGTCGCGAATCTCGCGGCTCATCACGCGCATCAGTTGGCGACGCAGTTGAGGCAACTGCAGGGCCAGTTCGTCGAGGCGTTCAAAGGGGATTTCACAGACTGAGGTGGTCTCCAGCGCCTGGGCCGACACCGGGTGGCTTTCGGTGTCGACGCCGGACAGGCCCACCAGTTCGCTGGGAAGGTGGAAACCGGTGATTTGCTCTTCGCCGCTGTCGCTCAGGCTGAAGGTTTTCAGTGCGCCGGAACGAACGGCATACACGGAATCGAATTTATCGCCTTGGCGGAAAAGGAACTCGCCTTTCTTGAGCGGGCGGCCACGTTTGACGATGTCGTCCAGCGCATCCATGTCTTCCAGATTCAAAGAAAGTGGCAGGCAGAGGGGGGCCAGGCTGCAATCCTTGCAATGGGCCTGGTTGTGAGCGCGCAGTTTAACTGGCTCGGACATTCTAGAATCCTTGTGGGAAAACACACATAAGCCGTAAGGGTAACTCACGGGAGGAGGTTCCGGCCAGTCCAAGGCGTATTGGCGCTTAGTCGTAAAGCAATACCTTTTGGGGTCGATAACCCGGTATCTGAAACAACATCGAGTGCCTCCTTTATGCCCCCAATTGGCGGTATTACCAATGGCAACAGTCACTTGCAGGCGACTGGCGAGGCCTTGACTGAGGCGGCCAGCTCGCCTCTGGAGGTGTCGCCCCTGGCTGAACATTCCCAGACGGCGCAGAGCGTCAAAGTGTCGCTGTCCGGTGTAGGCCTGCAGCGGGCAGCGGCGTCCAGTGCCGATGACCGCGATATCGAAGAGAGCGGTCTGCCCGAGAATATTCAGAACATTCTCAAAATGATTCGCAAACTGAAGCAACAAATCGCCGAAAAACTTGCCGAGCTGCAAGCCGTGATGGCCAATCGGCGCCTGTCGCCCGAAGAGTCCCAGGCCAAGGTGGCCGCTCTGCAATCGGCAATGGCCGGTCTCAACGCTGGTTTGATGACCGCCAACATGGCGCTGGCCAAAGCCTTGAAAGAGGCCGGGCTGAGCCCTGAACTGCTGATGAAAGCGGCGTCCCTGGCGATGAAGTCCTAGATCACCCGGGAAAACCGCTGGCGGTTCTGCTGCCCCAAGTAGGCATCGAACACCATGCACACCGAGCGCACCAACAAGCGCCCGGCCGGCAGGACCTGGATCTGCTGAGGGCCCAGCTCGATCAGGCCGTCACTGGCCATGGCTTGCAACTGCGGCCATAGCTCATTGAAGTACCCGCGAAAGTCGATGTTGAAGGCCCGCTCGATGTCCTCGAAGCGCAGACTGAAGTTGCAGATCAGTTGCTGAATCACCTCGCGGCGCAGGCGGTCATCGGTGTTGCACACCAGGCCCCGGCTGGTGGCCAGTTGCGCGCCGGCCAGGGCGTTCTGGTATTGAGTCAGGTCGCTGCTGTTCTGGCAGTACAGATCGCCAATCTGGCTGATGGCCGACACCCCGAGCCCGATCAGGTCGCAATGGCCGTGGGTGGTGTAGCCCTGGAAGTTGCGTTGTAGGGTCGACTCTTCCTGAGCGATGGCCAGCTCGTCGTCCGGCAGGGCGAAATGGTCCATGCCGATGTAGCGATAGCCGGCAGCAGTCAGTTGTTCGATGGTGCGTTGCAGCATCTGCAGTTTGTCGGCAGCGGCTGGCAAATCGTTGCTGTTGATCCGCCGCTGGGGCATGAAGCGCTCCGGCAGGTGGGCATAGTTGAACACCGAGAGCCGGTCCGGTTGCAGGCTGATGACTTCTTCCACGGTGCGCGCAAAATTGTCGGGTGTCTGTTTTGGCAGGCCGTAGATCAGGTCGATGTTGATCGAGCGAAACTGCAAGGTCCGTGCGGCCTCGATCACTGCGCGGGTTTCCTCCAGGCTTTGCAGGCGATTGACTGCCCGCTGCACGGCCGGGTCGAGGTCCTGCAGGCCGATACTCACACGGTTGAAGCCCAGTTCCCGCAGCAGGCCCATGGTCGACCAGTCGGCCTCCCGTGGGTCGATCTCGATGCCGTAGTCGCCCGAGTCGTCGTCCAGCAGGTTGAAGTGCTTGCGCAGGTGCGTCATCAACTGACGCAGTTCGTCGTGGCTGAGAAAGGTCGGGGTGCCGCCGCCAAAGTGCAGTTGCTCTACCTTCTGTGACGGGTCCAGGTGGCAGGCGATCAGTTGGATCTCCTGCTCCAGGCGCTGCAGATAGGGCTGGGCGCGGCCGCGGTCCTTGGTGATGACTTTATTGCAGGCGCAGTAGTAGCAAATGTTCGCGCAAAACGGCACGTGGACATACAGCGACAGTGGGCGCAAGACTTTGCGGCTGTCGCGCAGGCGTGCAGCAGGTCGAAGCTGCCGACCTGGCTGTTGAATTGAACGGCGGTCGGATAGGAGGTGTAGCGTGGTCCCGCCAGGTCATAACGGCGGATCAGATCTGAGTCCCAACGAATGGCGTCGAGCATGCGGGAATTCCCCCGGATAGGCTGGCAGTGTTCGCGAGTCTATGAGCTTCATGGGGAGGCCATCTTGATTTGTATCAAGGGTGTTCAGAGGCTGGAAAGCCCGTGGGGCCCTGATGCATCGGGCGGCCGGCGCTGAGTTTAATGCCCCATCAACCAGCGCTGGTGGGGCCCAGGCAAGGTCCAGAGGCCGAACAACATCACTAGCAGGCCGCCGGCCATGCGCACACTGCGTTTGCGCAGCAGGGCCGTGACTCGTTCGGCGGCCAGGCCCGTGGCCAGCAGCACCGGCCAGGTGCCTAGGCCGAACGCCAGCATCAGCAGGGCGCTGTCGATGGCGTTGCCCTGGCTGGCAGCCCACAGCAGGGTGCTGTAGACCAGCCCGCAAGGCAGCCAGCCCCACAGGGCACCGAGCAGCAGGGCGCGGGGCAGGCTGGAGACTGGCAGCAGCCGGTTGGCCACGGGTTGAATGTGCCGCCATAGGCCGCGTCCGAGGCTCTCAATTCGAGTCAGGCCGCTCCACCAGCCCGCCAGGTACAAGCCCATGGTGATCAACAGCAGCCCGGCCAGGTAGCGCAAGAACAACGCCGCGGGGCTGCTGGCCACCGCCCAGCCCGCCAGGCCGATCAACAGGCCGGCGCTGGCGTAACTGAGGATGCGCCCCAGGTTGTAAGCCAGCAGCAGGCGAAACCGCCGGCTGCGTTGCTCCTTGGGAATGGCCAGGGTCAGGGCACCCATCAGGCCACCGCACATGCCCAGGCAATGCCCGCCCCCCAGCAGGCCGAGGATCAGGGCTGACACCAGCAGTGGCGCCAGCTCAAGCACGGGGCGGCGCCTGGTCGTTGTCGGTTGGGCGTTCTGCTTTGGACGGGTTGTTGGCCTGGTCCACGGCAGCGGTGTGGTTGGGGTCTTGGTCGTCAAACAGAATGCTGTGGGCCGGGCCGTCGAGGTCGTCGTACTGGCCGCTGTCCACCGCCCAGAAGAAGATGTACACGGCGATGGCCACGATCAGCAGGGCGGCGGGAATCATCACGTAGAGGGCGGGCATCTGGACTCCAGGCGCGTGCGGCTCAGGCCGGCAACGGGCGGGTTTCTGACAAGGTGACGGGCTCCGGCACGCGAGGCATGCGGGTCAGGCGCAACGCATTGAGCACCACGGTCAAGGAGCTGACGGACATACCGATTGCCGCCCAGATGGGGGTGATCCAGCCGAGGGCGGCGAACGGCAACATGAGGCCATTGTACAGGCCGGCCCACAGCAGGTTCTCGATGATCACTCGACGGGTGCGTCGCGCCAGACCGAAGGCCTGGACCAGGGCGTCCAGGCGGTTGGACAAGAGCACCGCGTCCGCGCTGGTTTTCGCCAGGTCAGTGGCCGACCCCATGGCCACGCTGATGTCCGCCGCCGCCAGCACGGGTACGTCGTTGACCCCGTCGCCGAGCATCAGCACCTTGCGCCCTTGCCGATGCAGGTCTTGCAGCACCTGCAACTTGTCATCGGGGCGCAGGCCGCCACGGGCCTGGTCAATCCCCAGCTCCGCCGCAACACTGGCGACCATCGGCGAGCTGTCGCCGGACAGCAGCAGGGTCTGCCAGCCTCGGGCCTTGCAGGCCGCCAGCAGGGCCGGGGCGTCGGCCCGCAGGCGGTCGTCGAGGACCAGCCAGGCCAGGGCGCCTTGAGCGTCACCGAGCAGCAGCCATTGACCGGCTTCTTCAGGCATCGGCGGGACCGCGCAGCCGCTGAGCTCACAGACAAACGCCGGTTGGCCGATCCGCAGACGTTGCTCGCCGACCTGGCCTTCGAGGCCAAGTCCGGGCGCGCTGGTGACGTCTTCGGCAGCCTGGGGGGCTCGACCGAAAGCACGGGCAATCGGGTGTTCGGAGCGATTTTCCAGGGCCGCAGCCAGGCCCAGACACTGGTCGCTGTCCAGGTCTCGCAACGGGCGTATGGCGCGCAAGGCCAGGCGCCCCTCGGTGAGGGTGCCGGTCTTGTCGAAAATCACCGTGTCGATCTGGTTCAAGCCTTCCAGCACATGGCCGCGGGTCAGCAGCAGGCCGAGTTTGTGCAAGGTGCCGGTGGCCGCGGTCAAGGCGGTCGGCGTTGCCAGGGACAGCGCGCAAGGGCAGGTGGCGACCAGCATCGCCAGGACAATCCAGAAGGCCCGGGACGGATCCAGCTCCCACCACAACAGGCCGATGGCGGCCGCAGCAATCAGCGACAGCAGGAGAAACCACTGGGCGGCGCGATCGGCGATTTCCGCCAGCCGGGGTTTTTCCGCCTGGGCGCGATCCAGCAGGCGCACGATGGCCGAGAGGCGAGTGTCCTGGCCCAGGGCCAGGACTTCCACGGTCAGCGCGCCTTCGACGTTCAGCGTGCCGGCGGTGACCGCATCACCCTGGTTGCGCGGTTGTGGCAGGTATTCGCCGGTGAGCAGGGATTCGTCAATGCTCGACTGGCCGTCGAGGATCTTGCCGTCCGCCGGCAGGATAGCGCCGGGGTGCACCAACACCCGATCCCCCAGGCGCAGCTCACTGAGCAGGATGCGTTCGCTCTGGCCGTCGTCGCTCAAGCGCAGGCATGAAGCCGGCAGCAGGTTGACCAGTTGCGCGGTGGCCGCGGCAGTGCGCTCCCGGGCCCGGCGCTCCAGGTAACGGCCGGCCAGCAGGAATAGGGCGAACATGCCCACGGCATCGAAATACAGCTCGCCGACGCCGGTGATGGCACTCCAGATTCCGGCCAAGTAAGCCGCGCCGATGGCCAGGGACACCGACACGTCCATGGTCAGGTGGCGGGTTCGCAGGTCGCGCATGGCGCCCTTGAAGAACGGCGCACAGCTATAGAAGACGATGGGGGTGGTGAGGAACAGCGCGACCCAGCGCAGGATGGTGTGCAGCTCCGGGCTCAGGTCGATATTGAATTCTGGCCATGTGGCCATGGTTGCCATCATCGCCTGGAACCACAGCAGGCCCGCTACGCCCAATTGGCGCAGCGCCAGGCGGTTTTCGCTGGCCAGTTGTTCGCTGGCGCGGTCGGCTTGGTAGGGGTGGGCGGCGTAACCGATCTGGCGCAGCTCGCTGAGCACCTGGCTCAAGGGCAGGTCACTGTCGGCCCAGCGCACGTGCAGGCGGTGGTTGGACAGATTCAGCCGCGCCTCGGCCACGGCCGGCAGGCTGCGCAGGTGTTTTTCGATTAGCCAGCCACAGGCGGCGCAACTGATGCCTTCCATCAACAGGGTGGTTTCTGCCAGTTCACCGTCATGACGCACAAAGGGCTGCTGCACGTCGGGGCGGTCATAGAGCGCCAGCTCGTCCACCAGTTGCACCGGCAGGGCTTGGGGGTTGGCGGAAGCTTCACTGCGATGGCTGTAGTAGCTCTCCAGGCCGCCGGCGACGATCGCCTCGGCCACGGCCTGGCAGCCCGGGCAGCAGAATTCACGGTTGGCGCCAAGAACGACGGCGGTGAACCGGCTGCCGGCAGGGACCGGCAGGGCGCAGTGGTAACAGGGCAGGGGCTCGGTCATCGGGATTCTATATCGTCTGGAAGGGCGTCATCGCCGGCAAGCCGACACCTGCACAGAGGGGCGGCTTGCCGGCGATGGTCAGGCGCTTACTTCTTCAGGTCTTCCGCGCCTTGCAGCGGCTCGTCGCCCAGCAGCAGGTCCTTGTCGTGGCTGACCTGCTCTTCTTCGAACATGCGCCAGGTTTTTTCACCTTCAACCCCCAGCAATTCGACAAAGCGCCGGCCTTCGATCCGGTCGGTCAGTTGGCCAATGTAGCGGCCTTGCTCGGTTTCACTGCGGGTCAGGCTGATCTTGCGATCTTTTTCGGGCTGGGTCGGGGAAATCAGATTCAGCTCCAGGGTCTTGGGCTGGCTGTTGCCACTCAAGCGCAACTCGACTTCGCCGGTCACTTCGTCCAGGTGCACGCTGGCGCGCATCTGCAGGGTCTGGGCCAGCAGTTCACGGTCGAGGGAGCGGTTGATGCCTTTTCCGGCTTCGTAATAGTTGTCGTTGACCAGGTTGTCCGGGTTGTTCACGGCGATGGTCACCATGGACAGGGTCAAGGTCACCGAGCAGGCGAGGATACCGATGATGATCCAGGGCCAGAGGTGCTTGTACCAGGGGCTTGTGGCGGTGGCTGTGGGCATGATCACTTCTCTTTAACGAACTTGTGGGCCGATGAAGCGGCTTTTGGCTTCAACGTGGACGCTGTCATCGTCGGCGTCCTTGAGGATGAACTTCACTTCGTTGGCGCTCGAGGGCAGTTGCTCAGGGGCGCTGGAGAGCTCCACCGGCATGCTGACGATATCGCCGGCGGCCACGTGGATCTCGCGCTTGCCTTGCAGTTTGAGGTCCGGCAGGCCCGAGGCGTCCAGCACATAGGTGTGGTCGCGCTGGTCCTTGTTCATGATCTTCAGGCTGTAGACGTTCTCGATCCGCCCTTCGGCGTTCTCGCGGTACAGGACCCGGTCCTTGCTGACGTCGAAACCCACCAGCGAGCGCATGAAGAACGCCGTCACCAGCAGGCTGATCATGGCCAGCAGCACCAAGGCATAGCCGATCAGGCGCGGACGCAGTTTATGGGTTTTCTGCCCGGAGAGGTTGTGCTCGGTGGTGTAGCTGATGAGGCCGCGGGGGTACTCCATCTTGTCCATGATGCTGTCGCAGGCGTCGATGCAGGCGGCGCAGCCAATGCACTCAATTTGTAGGCCGTCCCGAATGTCGATACCCGTAGGGCAGACCTGGACGCACATGGTGCAGTCGATGCAGTCACCCAGGCCCTGCGCCTTGTAGTCGGCGCCTTTCTTGCGGGGGCCACGGGTCTCGCCGCGGCGTGGGTCGTAGGAAACGATCAGGGTGTCTTTGTCGAACATCACGCTCTGGAAGCGCGCATAGGGGCACATGTAGATGCACACTTGCTCGCGCAGCCAGCCGGCGTTGCCGTAGGTGGCGAGGGTGAAGAAGCCCACCCAGAAGTACGACCAGCCATCGGCCTGGCCGGTGAAGAACTCGATGACCAGTTCACGAATGGGTGAGAAGTAGCCGACAAAGGTCATGCCGGTGACAAAGCCGATCAGCAGCCACAGGCTATGTTTGCCCAGTTTGCGCAGGAACTTGTTGGCGCTCATGGGCGCCTTGTCGAGTTTGATGCGTTGGTTGCGGTCGCCTTCGGTGACCTTTTCGCACCACATGAAAATCCACGTCCAGACGCTTTGCGGGCAGGTGTAGCCGCACCATACGCGGCCAGCGTAAACCGTGATGAAGAACAGGCCGAAGGCGGCGATGATCAGCAGCCCGGAGAGCAGGATGAAGTCCTGGGGCCAGAAGGTGGCGCCGAAGATGAAGAATTTTCGCTCCGGCAGGTTCCACCAGACTGCCTGGTGGCCACCCCAGTTGAGCCAGACGGTGCCGAAGTACAGGAGGAACAGACCGGCGCCACCCATCATCCGCAGGTTGCGGAAGAGACCGGTGAAGGCGCGTGTGTAGATTTTTTCCCGGGAGGCGTAGAGGTCGACGCTTTGAGTCGTGTTTTTGGCAGGCGGTGTAACGTCGTGTACAGGAATCTGATTGCTCATCATTGCATCCCACGGCAGTGGAAAAATGCCCCGATCAGTACGTGCCGATCGCGGTCAAAAAGAGGTCTTGCAGTGGCGCAATGATACGCCTGTCCCTCTGGCGCACGGGTGCGACCTTTGGTCGCGTTGGGGGAAATCAATTGATAGTGTAATGACTTGAATCAATTGACATGTGCAGTATGGACGGTTTTTAGCGCCCCACGCTTCAATCCTGCCACGGATTGAGCAGGCGTACGCCGCAATGTTCGAAGTCCGCCACGTTGCGCGTAACCACGGTCAGCCCGTGGACCAGAGCGGTCGCAGCAATTAATGCACCGCACTCGTTGCTGCGGTCCGCTATGTGCAATTGAGCGCAGCGCAACGCCACTTCATTGTCGATGGGCAGAATGCGCCCCGTGAAAGCTAGCAGCACTCGGCGTTCCAGCCAAGAGCGTAGCAACGCACCTTGATCCGGGTCGCGGCGCTCCACCCGCAGTATTCCGGTTTCCAGTTCCAGCAAGGTGATGGCCGAGAGAAACAGCCGGTTCGGCGTTATGCCATGGGCCCAGACCTTGACCCCATGATTGGCGTTGGGCTTGCGCAGTTCGGAGATCACGTTGGTGTCGAGCAGGAACATCAGGTCAGGTCCGTTTCGCGAGGAGAAATCGCTGCGCGCTCCGTGCTGAATTCGATGCCTGCCACCTCCGGCATGCTCAACATCTCGACGATGCTGACATTGAGGCCGCTTGTGTCCTGGTTGAACTCGCGACTGGAAAGTGTGGTGATGGGTCGGGGGCCTGCCTGCTGGGTCAATGTAGAAACCTTACTGTTGCGCCTCTGATCAAGAAATTATCCAGCGGGGCAGGGCGACATAACGCTAGTTGTGCCAGGTAAAAAAAACGGCCCCGCCAATGCTGATTGGCGGGGCCGTTCGGTGTTGCGTTCAGGCGTGTGCCTTACTTGGCTTCTTCCGCCTTGTCACCGTGGGACAGGCTATAGACGTAAGCCGCCAGCAGGTGAACCTTGTCGTTGCCTTGCAGTTGTTCCTGGGCAGGCATCTGGCCCTGGCGGCCGTAGCGGATGGTCTGCTGCAGTTGCGCGAAGCTCGAACCGTAGATAAAGGCGCCCGGGTGAGTCAGGTTTGGGGCGCCCATTGCCGGGGTGCCTTTACCTTCCGGCCCGTGGCACACGGCGCAGTTGGCGGCGAACAGCTTCTGGCCGTTGACTGGGTCGGCTTTTACGCCTTCAGGCAGTTTGCGGCCGTCGAGGTTGGTCAGGACAAAGGCTGCGACATCGCTCACGCCTTGCTCTTTGATCACGTCCAGCCAGGCCGGCATGACTGCATGGCGACCGCCCATGATGGTGGTCTTGATGGTTTCCGGCTCACCGCCCCAGCGCCAGTCGGCGTCGGTCAGGTTCGGGAAGCCATAGGCCCCCTTGGCGTCGGACCCGTGGCACACCGAGCAGTTGGAGGCGAACAGGCGACCGCCCATTTTCAGGGCTTGCGGGTCCTTGGCCACTTCTTCAATGGGCATCGATGCGAATTTGGCGAAAATCGGCCCAAACTTGGCGTCCGACTTGGCCATTTCCTTTTCCCACTCGTGCACGCCGGTCCAGCCGGACTGGCCGTTGGCGAACTCGGTTTTCTTGTCGTTATCCAGGTAGGCGTAGCCCGGCAACAGGCCTTTCCAGTTACCCAGGCCCGGGTACAGCACCAGGTAACCCAGGGCGAAGATGATGGTGCCGACAAACAGCATGAACCACCATTTCGGCAGCGGGTTGTCGTACTCCTCGATCCCGTCGAACGAGTGGCCAACCGTCTCGTCGGTCTGCTCGGCGCGCTGGCCCTTGCGGGTCGACAGCAGCAGCCAGGTCAGGGCGAAGATGGTACCCAGACTGAGGACTGTGACGTACAGACTCCAGAACGTAGTCATTCTTTGTTACTCCTAGAAGCTTGCTCGACGTGCTTGATAGCTTCGGGATCATCCGCGAAGGGCAACAAGGTCGCGTCTTCAAACTCGGACTTGCGTTTGGGGCTGAACACCCACAGCGCCAGGCCGATGAAGGCCACCATCACTACAACGGTGCCCAGGCCTCGAATCATCCCGATATCCATCTAGATCACCGTTTGCTTTTGATGATGGTGCCCAGGCCTTGCAGATAGGCCACCAGCGCGTCCATTTCGGTTTTGCCCTTCACAGCATCCTTGGCGCCGGCGATGTCTTCGTCGGTGTAAGGGACGCCGAGCGTGCGCAAGACTTCCATTTTCTTCGCGGTGTCTTTGCCGTCGAGCTTGTTTTCCACGAGGAACGGGTAAGCCGGCATTTTCGACTCGGGCACCACGTTGCGCGGGTTGTACAAGTGCGCACGCTGCCAATCATCGGAGTAACGACCGCCTACGCGGGCCAGGTCCGGGCCGGTACGTTTGGAGCCCCAGAGGAATGGGTGATCCCAGACGCTTTCACCGGCCACCGAGTAGTGGCCATAACGTTCGGTTTCAGCGCGGAACGGACGGATCATCTGCGAGTGGCAGCCGACACAGCCGTTGGCGATGTAGACGTCGCGGCCTTCCAGTTCCAGTGCGGTGCGAGGCTTCATGCCTTCCACCGGCTTGTTGGTGACGTCCTGGAAGAACAGCGGGACGATTTGGGTCAGGCCGCCGATGCTGACGGCGATGACCATGAAGAAGGCCAGCAGGCCGATATTCTTCTCGACTACTTCGTGCTTCATCAGTGAGCTCCAACTACAGCGATCTGAGCGGCGGCTTCGGCTTCAGCCGGGTTCGAGGCGCGAACGGTGCGGAACACGTTGTAGGCCATGAACAGCATGCCGGAGGCAAAGAACGCACCGCCCAGGGCACGAACGATAAAGCCCGGGTGGCTGGCTTGCAGCGCTTCGACGAAGGAATAGGTGAGGGTGCCGTCGTCGTTGATTGCACGCCACATCAGGCCTTGGGTGATGCCGTTGACCCACATCGAAGCGATGTAGAGCACGGTACCGATGGTCGCGAGCCAGAAGTGGGTGTTGATCAGGCCGATGCTGTGCATCTGCGCACGCCCGAAGAGTTTCGGGATCATGTGGTACAGGGCGCCGATGGAGATCATCGCGACCCAGCCCAGGGCGCCGGCGTGTACGTGACCGATGGTCCAGTCGGTGTAGTGGGACAGGGAGTTGACAGTCTTGATCGCCATCATCGGACCTTCAAAGGTCGACATGCCGTAGAACGCCAAGGACACCACCAGGAAGCGCAGGATCGGGTCGGTGCGCAATTTATGCCAGGCGCCCGAGAGGGTCATCATGCCGTTGATCATGCCGCCCCAGCTTGGCGCCAGCAGGATGATCGACATGGCCATGCCCAGGGACTGTGCCCAGTCCGGCAATGCGGTGTAGTGCAGGTGGT
>NZ_JALQCX010000043.1:0-54519 GCF_023241665.1 Pseudomonas morbosilactucae
AAGCCGGGCTCCTACAGGTTTGTGGTGTCAGCGGGAACAAAAAAGCCCTGAACCGGGATGACCGGCTCAGGGCTTTTTGTTTTAGCGCTTAAGGCTTAACGACGACGGAACAGCGGCAGCGGTTCGTCGGTGGCGGCCTGGTAGGTCACCGAAAAGTCCTTGAGGCTTTCCAGGGCGTCGTACGGGTCTTTGTCGGCCCGCAGCGCGTAGGCGTCAAACCCGCAGCGGCGCAGGTAAAACAGCTGGTCGCGCAGCACATCGCCGATCGCCCGCAGTTCGCCTTTATAACCGTAGCGGTCGCGCAGCAGGCGGGCGTTGGAGTAGTTGCGGCCATCGGTGAAGGCCGGGAAGTTCAGGGCGATGACCTGGAAGTGCTCCACGTCAGCGCCGATTTCTTCGGCTTCTTCATCGCTGTCCAGCCATACGCCGAGGCCGCCATCGCGGGCCTTAAGGGCGTGGGCATGTTCGCGCCACAGGGCCAACGGCACGATCAGGTCGTCGCAGTTGGAGATGCCGTCGAGGGTCGCGTCCTTGGGCAGCAAGTGCCAGGTTTCGTCGACCACCTCATTGTTCTTAATGATTCGCTGCATAGACGCGCTCCTTGAAGAGGTCGATACCGATACGTTGGTAGGTGTCGATAAAGCGTTCGTCTTCGGTACGTTGTTCCACGTAGACGTCGATCAGTTTGGAGATCACATCCGGCATGGCCTCCTGGGCGAAGGACGGGCCGAGGATCTTGCCCAGGCTTGCATCGCGGCTGGCGCTGCCACCCAGGGATACCTGGTAGAACTCTTCGCCTTTCTTGTCCACCCCGAGGATCCCGATGTGACCCACGTGGTGGTGCCCGCAGGCGTTCATGCAGCCGGAGATGTTCAGGTCCAGTTCGCCGATGTCGAACAGGTAGTCCAGGTCGTCGAAACGGCGCTGGATGGATTCGGCGATCGGGATCGACTTGGCGTTGGCCAGGGAGCAGAAATCGCCGCCCGGGCAGCAGATGATGTCGGTCAGCAGGCCGATGTTCGGCGTGGCGAAACCGCCTTCGCGCAGCTCGCCCCACAGGGTGAACAGTTGGCTCTGTTCAACGTCCGCGAGGATGATGTTCTGCTCGTGGGAGGTGCGCAGTTGGCCGAAGCTGTAGCGGTCGGCCAGGTCGGCGACGGCGTCCAGTTGCTTGTCGGTGAGGTCGCCCGGGGCAACGCCGGTAGGCTTCAACGACAGAGTCACGGCCACATAACCCGGCTTTTTGTGAGCCAGGGTGTTGCGGGTGCGCCAACGGGCGAAGCCCGGGTGTTCTTTGTCCAGGGCCGCCAGTTCGGCGTCCTGGTTAGCCAGGGCTTTGTAGTCTGGATCGACAAAGTGTTTGGCGACGCGGTGCACTTCGGCGTCGGTCAGCGTGGTCTGGCCACCGCGCAGGTGTTCCATTTCCGCGTCGACTTTTTGTGCGAACACTTCAGGCGTCAGTGCCTTGACCAGGATCTTGATCCGCGCCTTGTACTTGTTGTCACGACGGCCGTAGCGGTTGTAGACCCGCAGGATGGCGTCGAGGTAGCTCAGCAGGTCCTGCCACGGCAGGAACTCGTTGATAAAGGCGCCGACCACCGGGGTACGGCCCAGGCCGCCCCCCACCAGGACTCGGAAGCCCAGTTCGCCGGCCGCGTTGTGTACTGGCTCCAGGCCAATGTCGTGGACTTCGATGGCTGCGCGGTCCGAGGTCGAGCCATTGATGGCGATCTTGAACTTGCGCGGCAGGTAGGCGAATTCCGGGTGGAACGTCGTCCACTGGCGAACGATCTCGCACCATGGGCGCGGGTCAATCAGCTCATCGGCGGCCACACCAGCGAATTGGTCGGTGGTGACGTTGCGCAGGCAGTTGCCGCTGGTCTGGATGGCGTGCATCTGCACGGTGGCCAGTTCCGCGAGGATGTCCGGGATGTCTTCCAGGGCCGGCCAGTTGAACTGCACGTTCTGCCGGGTACTGATATGGGCGTAGCCCTTGTCGTAGTCGCGGGCGATCTTGGCCATCATTCGCGTTTGTCGCGAGGTCAGTTGCCCGTAAGGCACGGCCACCCGCAGCATGGGGGCGAAACGTTGGATATAGAGGCCATTCTGCAGGCGCAGGGGGCGGAATTCTTCTTCGCTCAGCTCGCCTGCCAGATAGCGTCGGGTCTGATCACGGAACTGCTTGACGCGGTCCTCGATGATCCGCTGATCGTACTCGTCGTATACGTACATATAGGTCCAGTTCTCAGGCTACAGGTGTCGCACAAAGCGGCACTCGGCAAATACTTCGGTGAAAGCCTTGGGGCAGTGCTGGTTGACCGGGGTCAACATGGCGCTTGCGCCCGTCTTCGCCTCGTCTTGCCTTCGTTTGCGCTTCAGGTCACCCATGTAAGCAAATCTGCGCGCACGGCCGCGCACTCCCAACGGAGCCGGGGGAAGATACCAGTTTGCAGTTATGCGCAAAAGTGATGTTTGAGTATATGCAAAGAACCAAAACGACTAACGGTAGTCGCTGATGCATTACCCACATTTGAGCTAAGGGCAATCCTGAACTTTACTGTGAGCGAGTCTTTGAGCAATCACCGATAAAACCGACAAGAGGCGATGCTATGAGCAATCCAACCAAGGCCAGGAAAACTGACAGCAGCGTGGATGCCTGGGCCATTCTGTTTCTGATCATTCTGGTCGTGGGAACGGCCGTGTTTTGGGTCAGCCACCAGTAATCGATAGCAGTAAAGAGCCCAGATTGTCGGACAAATACGACGATTTGCCGCCTTTGGCCAGGATTTAGCTCGCTATACTACGGCGATTATTCTGGGGCTCTTGTCACGATGTTGAAGGTGTTAGGCAAATGTTTGCTGTGGTTGAGTATTCCATTCTGGGCTTGCGCCCACGCCACTTCAGTAGTGTTCCTCAACCCCGGTTCCTCGAATGAAACCTTCTGGGTCAGCTACTCGCAGTTCATGCAGGCGGCGGCCAAAGAGCTGGGGTTGGATCTGCAGATCCACTATGCCGAGCGCAACCCCGATCGCACCCTTGAGCAAGCTCGCAGCGCGCTGCAAGGCGCCCGGCGCCCGGATTACCTGCTGCTGGTCAATGAGCGCTACGTGGCACCGGAAATCTTCCGTCTGGCCGAGGGCAGCGGGGTCAAGTTGTTTGTCGTCAACAGCCCGCTGACGGCGGATCAACAGCGCCTGCTCAGCGAGCGCCAGAGCGCCAGCCCTGAGTTGATTGGCAGCATGGTGGCCAACGACGAGGAGGCCGGTTACCAGATGCTCAAGGCGCTGATCCGCAAGCACGGCCCGGTCGCATCGGGGCAGCGCATCGATCTGTTGGCATTTTCCGGCTTGAAGGTCACCCCGGCTGCCCAGTGGCGCGAACAAGGGTTGCGCCGTGCCCTGGCCGAGCACCCCGAGGTGCGGTTGCGCCAGGTGGTCTCCGGCGAGTGGAGTCGCCAGCGCGCCTATGAACAGGCGAGCCAGTTACTCAAGCGTTACCCCAAGACGGCCCTGGTATGGTCGGCCAACGATGAAATGGCCCTAGGGGCCATGCAGGCGTTTCAGGAGCAGCAGCGCCAACCCGGCAAGGACGTGTTGTTCAGCGCCATCAACACGTCGCCACAAGCGTTGCAGGCCTTGCTCGACGGCCGTCTCAGCACGCTGTTCGGCGGTCACTTCACGTTGGGGGGCTGGGCCATGGTGGTGGTGCATGACCATGCCCTGGGAATCGACGTCAAGCGTATGGGTGGCCCTGACTGGCAACTGGCGTTGTTTCAGTCGCTGACCAAGCTCCAGGCCCAACGGTTGCTGAACGCCAGCGCCAGCCAGGATTACGGTGTGGATTTTCGCCGTTTGTCCGCCCAGGGGCAGGCGGACGGTTACCGCTATCCGTTCGGCTTGCAGTTGTTGATGCGTTAAGCGCTCAAAGCCCTGACAGGTGCAGCACCAGCTTGACGATGCCCAGCAGCGTCAGGGCGAAAATCGCCGTGAACAAGATGCCCAGGAAAATGAAATGGCTGGGTTTGCCGTGGGTGAAGTCACGGGCGCGGTTCTTGCCGCTCTGCACCCCGAACGCGGCGGCGATGACGCTTTGCAGCATCTGCCAGAAGGTTGGAGGCTTGCCGTTGCTTGGGTCGTCCATAAAGCCCTCGACACGGATGAGTGTGCACAGAGCATAGACGGTCCGGAGCGTGCTCTCGTAGGAGCCGGCTTGCCGGCGATGGGGCCCTCGGGTTTTGCATAGCGGTGAGGGCGTTATCGCTGGCAAGCCAGCGCCTGCAAAGCGGCTTCTACAAGGTGGGTATCAGTTGTCGTAGCCCAGGTTCGGTGCCAGCCAGCGTTCGCTTACGGCCAGGTCCTGGCCTTTGCGTGCGGTGTAGCTCTGCACCTGATCCTTGTCGACCTTGCCCACGGCGAAGTACTGCGCCTGTGGGTGGGCGAAGTACCAGCCGCTGACCGCCGCGGCCGGGAACATGGCGTAGTGCTCGGTGAGGAACACGCCGCTGCGGCCGGCCTTGAGTTCGCTGGCCTCGGGGTCGAGCAGGGCGAACAAGGTGCTCTTCTCGGTGTGGTCCGGGCAGGCCGGGTAGCCCGGGGCAGGACGGATGCCGCTGTACTGCTCCTTGATCAGCGCCTCGTTGTCCAGTTCTTCGTCCTTGGCGTAGCCCCAGTGCTCTTTACGTACTTGCTGGTGCAACCACTCGGCGCAGGCTTCGGCCAGGCGGTCGGCCAGGGCCTTGACCATGATTGAGTTGTAGTCGTCGCCGGCGTCCTGGTAGGCCTTGGCCACTTCTTCGGCGCCAATGCCGGCGGTGGTGATGAAACCACCTACGTAATCGGTGACGCCGCTGTCCTTGGGCGCGACGAAGTCGGCCAGGGAGAAGTTCGGCTTGCCGTCGGTCTTGATGATCTGCTGGCGCAGGTGATGCAGGCGGGCCAGGGGCTGGCCGTCATCGCCGTAGACTTCCAGGTCGTCGTCCAGCACCTGGTTGGCCGGCCAGAAACCGAACACGGCGCGGGCGCTGATCAGCTTTTCATTGATCAGTTTGTCGAGCATTTCCCGCGCGTCTTTGTACAGCGCAGTAGCCGCTTCGCCCACCACTTCATCGGTGAGAATGCGCGGGAATTTGCCCGCCAGGTCCCAGGAGATAAAGAACGGCGTCCAGTCGATGTACTCGGCCAGTACCTTGAGGTCGATGTTGTCCAGGACCCGGGCGCCGGTGAAGGTCGGCTTGACCGGCTGGTAGCTGCTCCAGTCGAACTGCGGCTTCTTGGCGATGGCCGCGGCGTAGCTCAGGCGTTCGGTGCGGGCGCTGCGGTTGGCAGTGCGTTCGCGGACTTCGATGTATTCCTCGCGGGTCTTCTGCACGAAGCCGGCCTTGAGTTCCTTGGACAGCAGCTGGGTGGCCACGCCCACGGCGCGGGAGGCGTCGGTGACGTAGATCACCGCGTCATTGCTGTACTTGGGCTCGATCTTCACCGCGGTGTGGGCTTTGGAGGTGGTGGCGCCACCGATCATCAGCGGCAGGTGGAAATCCTGGCGCTGCATCTCGCGGGCGACGTGGACCATTTCGTCCAGCGACGGGGTAATCAGCCCGGACAGGCCGATGATGTCGCACTTCTGCTCCTTGGCCACCTGGAGGATCTTCTCCGCCGGCACCATCACGCCCAGGTCGACGATGTCATAACCGTTGCAGCCCAGGACCACGCCGACAATGTTCTTGCCAATGTCGTGCACGTCGCCCTTGACCGTGGCCATGAGGATCTTGCCCTTGGCTTCCGGCTTGTCGCCTTTTTCCAGTTCGATAAACGGGATCAAGTGGGCCACGGCCTGCTTCATCACCCGGGCGGATTTCACCACCTGGGGCAGGAACATTTTGCCAGCGCCGAACAGGTCGCCAACGATGTTCATGCCCGACATCAACGGGCCTTCGATCACTTCGATCGGGCGCGCGAATGACTGCCGGGATTCTTCGGTGTCTTCAACAATATGCGTGGTGATGCCCTTGACCAGCGCATGCTCCAGACGCTTGTTGACGTCCCAGCTGCGCCACTCTTCGGTTTCGGCTTCCTTGACGCTACCGTCGCCTTTGTATTTGTCGGCGATGGCCAGCAGGGCGTCGGTGCCTTCCGGGGTGCGGTTGAGCACCACGTCTTCCACTGCGTCACGCAGCTCGGCCGGGATCTGGTCGTAGATCTCCAGTTGGCCGGCGTTGACGATGCCCATGGTCAGGCCATTGCGGATGGCATACAGCAGGAACACCGAGTGGATCGCCTCGCGCACCGGGTTGTTGCCACGGAACGAGAACGACACGTTGGACACGCCGCCCGAGCTCAGGGCGTAAGGCAGTTCGTCACGGATGTAGGCGCAAGCGTTGATGAAGTCGACGGCGTAGTTGTTGTGCTCTTCGATACCGGTGGCCACGGCGAAGATGTTCGGGTCGAAGATGATGTCTTCCGGCGGGAAGCCGACTTCATTCACCAGGATGTCGTAGGAGCGTTTGCAGATCTCTTTCTTGCGCGCCTCGGTGTCGGCCTGGCCGGCTTCGTCGAAGGCCATCACCACCACGGCGGCGCCGTAGCGCTTGCACAGCTTGGCGTGGTGGATGAACTGCTCCACACCTTCCTTCATGCTGATGGAGTTGACGATGCCCTTGCCCTGGATGCACTTGAGGCCGGCTTCGATCACGTCCCACTTGGAGGAGTCGATCATGATCGGCACCCGGGAGATGTCCGGCTCGCCAGCGATCAGATTGAGGAAGGTGACCATGGCCTTCTTCGAATCCAGCATGCCCTCGTCCATGTTGATGTCGATCACCTGGGCGCCGGCTTCCACCTGCTGCAGGGCGACTTCCAGGGCTTCGGTGTAGTTGTCCTCGCGGATCAGCCGGGCGAATTTGGCGGAGCCGGTGATGTTGGTGCGCTCGCCGACGTTGACGAACAACGAGCTGCGATCGATGGTGAACGGCTCCAGACCCGACAGGCGGCATGCCTTGGGAATGTCCGGAATCGGGCGCGGCGCGTAACCGGCCACTGCCTTGGCGATGGCTTCAATGTGGCCCGGCGTGGTGCCGCAGCAGCCGCCGACAATGTTGAGGAAGCCGCTCTGGGCAAACTCTTCGATGACCTTGGCGGTCTCCGTCGGCAATTCGTCGTATTCGCCGAATTCGTTGGGCAGGCCGGCGTTCGGGTGCGCGGAAACGTGGGTATTGGCCTTGTTCGACAGCTCTTCCAGGTACGGGCGCAGTTCGCTGGCGCCCAGTGCGCAGTTCAGGCCGACGGAAATCGGTTTGGCGTGGGCCACGGAGTTCCAGAAGGCTTCGGTGGTCTGGCCCGAGAGGGTGCGGCCGGAGGCGTCGGTGATGGTGCCGGAAATCATGATCGGCAATTCGACGCCCAGCTCTTCGTACACGCCCTGTACGGCGAAGATCGCTGCCTTGGCGTTGAGGGTGTCGAAGATGGTTTCGATCAGGATCAGGTCGGCGCCGCCTTCGATCAGCCCTTTGGTGGCTTCGGTGTAGTTTTCCACCAGCTCATCGAAGGTTACGTTGCGGTAGCCGGGGTTGTTCACGTCGGGCGACAGCGAGCAGGTACGACTGGTCGGGCCCAGCACGCCGGCGACGAAACGCGGCTTGTCCGGGTTCTCCAGGGTCTTGGCGTCGGCGATTTTGCGCGCCAGGCGTGCGCCTTCTACGTTTAATTCGTAGGCCAGTTCTTCCATGCCGTAGTCGGCCATGGAAATGCGCGTGGCGTTGAAGGTGTTGGTTTCCAGGATGTCGGCGCCGGCATCCAGGTAGGCTTTTTCAATACCGCCGATCACGTCCGGACGGTGATCACCAGCAGGTCGTTGTTGCCCTTGACGTCGCTGGGCCAGTCGGCGAAGCGTTTGCCGCGGTAGTCCTGCTCCTCGAGCTTGTAGCTCTGGATCATGGTGCCCATGCCGCCATCGAGAATCAGGATGCGCTCTTTGAGAGCTTGCTGGAGGGCTTGAAGGCGAGCACTGCGATCGGACATGGGAACTACCTGGTAAGGCCATTGCGAAGGGCGTGGATCATAGCAAACCTGCGAGCTATTGGAGCATGGGGCGGTTTTGCATGAATATCGCTCATGTTGCGGCCGGGGGTAGACCGGTAGAATCGCGGCGATTTTTACTTTTGGGACCAGGGACATGCCGTACCGCTTTGTCGTCAGCAGCGTTTTGCTGCTCTTAAGCTCGTGGGCCTCGGCGCAAGGTCCAGCGCCGACCATCTCCTACACTCGCGATATCCAGCCGATCTTCACCGAGAAGTGTGTGGCCTGCCATGCCTGTTACGACTCCGCCTGCCAACTGAACCTGGGCAGTGCCGAGGGCGCGGCGCGGGGCGCGTCGAAGATCCCGGTCTACGACGGCGAGCGCAGCCAGGCCCAGGCCCCGACCCGACTGTTTTATGACGCCTTCGGCAAAGCCGCCTGGCAGCGCAAGGATTTTTATTCGGTCCTCGATGCCCAGGGCAGCCAGGCGGCGCTGATGGCGCGCATGCTGGAACTGGGGCACAAGACGCCGTTGCAGCCCAACGCCAAACTGCCCGCCGAGATCGTCCTGGGCCTGAGCCGGGACAACGTCTGCCCGCTGCCCGGTGAGTTCGATGCCTACGCCGGCGCCCATCCCAAGGAAGGTATGCCCCTGGCCGTGACCGGGCTCACCGACCAGCAATACCAGACCCTGCAACGCTGGCTGGCTTCGGGTGCACCCATCGACCCGCAAGGCCTGGCCCCCAGCGCTCAGGAAGCCATGCAGGTGCTGCAGTGGGAAAACCTGCTCAACGCCCCCGGCGCCCGGGAAAGCCTGGTAGGACGCTGGCTGTACGAACACTGGTTCCTCGCCCATGTCTATTTCGACGGCGGTGAGCCGGGGCATTACTTCCAGTGGGTGCGCTCGCGCACTCCCAGCGGCCAGCCCATCGACCTGATCAACACCCGTCGCCCCAATGACGACCCGGGCACCCAGGTTTACTACCGCCTGTGGCCGGTGCAGGGGGTGATTGTGCACAAGACCCACATCACCTACCCGCTGAGTGCGGCCAAGCTGGCACGGGTCAAGACCCTGTTTTACAGCGGCGACTGGCAGGTCACGGCCTTGCCCGGTTATGGCCCAGCCAGACGGGCCAACCCGTTCGAGACCTTCGAGGCGATCCCGGCCAAGGCCCGTTACCAGTTCATGCTGGATAACGCCGAGTACTTCGTGCGCACCTTTATCCGTGGCCCGGTGTGCCGCGGGCAGATCGCCACCGATGTGATCCGCGATAACTTCTGGGCCCTGTTCCAGGACCCGAGCCACGACCTTTACATCACCGATCCGGCCTATCGCGGCCAGACCACACCGTTGCTGGCCATGCCCGGGCAGAACGATGACGTCGGCAGTGTGCTCAGCCTGTGGCTGGCCTACCGCGACAAGCGCAACGAGTACGAGGCCCTGCGCCGCGACGCTTATGCCGATCTGCCCGCGCCCAGTTGGTCGACGCTGTGGGCCGGCAACGACAACGCGCTGCTGAGCATCTTCCGCCACTTCGACAGCGCCTCGGTCACCAAAGGCCTGATCGGTGAGGTGCCGCAGACGATGTGGCTGTTCGATTACCCCTTGCTGGAGCGCACCTATTACCAGTTGGCGGTGAATTTCGACGTGTTTGGCAATGTCTCCCACCAGGCCCAGACCCGGCTTTATTTCGATCTGATCCGCAACGGTGCCGAGCAGAACTTCCTGCGCCTGATGCCCGCTGGCACCCGTGAGGACTTCCTCGACGACTGGTACCAGAACAGCGGCAAGCTCAAGCTGTGGCTGGATTACGAAGCCATCGACGATGACAAACCCAGCGCCCTGAAACTGAGCCCGGTGGACCCCAAGCGTGACTTCGCGCAACAACTGCTGGCCCGTTATGGCGACCTCAATGCCAAGCCTGACCCGATCAACCGGTGCGACGGTGCCTATTGCTCACGGCCCAATATCGACCCGGCGCTGCAGGATGCCGAGCAGGCCCTGAGTCGCCTGACTGCGCGGCCTGCGGCGGGGCTCAAGGTCATCGATCAACTGCCGGAAGCCAGCCTGCTGCGGATCGAAACCGCCAGCGGCAAGCGCGAGTTCTACAGCCTGTTGCGCAACCGCGCCCACAGCAACGTGGCCTTTATGCTGGGCGAGGCCCTGCGTTACCAGCCGGGCCTGGACACCCTGACCATTTACCCGGGGGTGCTCAGCAGCTACCCGAATTTCATCTTCAATATCCCGGCGCAGCAGGTGCCGGAGTTTGTGACCCAGATGGAAAATGCCAAGGACGCCGCCGCTTTAGAGAAAATCGTTGACCGCTGGGGCATCCGTCGCAGCCACCCGCAGTTTTGGCAGTACTTCCATGACCAGACCCGTTACCTGGATGAAACCGACCCCCGGGAAGCCGGGGTGCTGGACATGAACCGTTACGAAAACCTCTAGGCGGCGACCGGCTTTCGGGTCTGTGCCTGGCGCCTCGCCCCCGTTGCTGCGGGGTGGGGCAGGGGGCCATCGTCGCGACTATCCCGACAAAAACACTAGGACTTTGTGCAGCGCCCTGATTGGCGTAAACTGCGCCAACGTCTGCGAGGAAATTCCATGAGCGCCATTACCATTACCGACGCCGCCCACGATTATCTGGCTGATCTGCTATCCAAGCAGAACACCCCGGGGATTGGCATCCGCATCTTTATTACCCAGCCAGGTACTCAGTACGCCGAGACCTGCATCGCCTACTGCAAGCCAGGCGAAGAGAAACCCGAAGACACCGCCTTGGGGCTGAAAAGCTTCACCGCGTACCTCGATGCCTTCAGTGAAGGCTTCCTGGACGACGCCGTGGTGGACTACGCCACTGACCGCATGGGCGGCCAGCTGACCATCAAGGCGCCGAACGCCAAAGTGCCGATGGTCAATGCCGACAGCCCGCTCAACGAGCGCATCAACTACTACCTGCAAACCGAGATCAACCCGGGGCTGGCCAGCCACGGCGGTCAGGTGAGCCTGATCGACGTGGTCGATGACGGCATCGCGGTGCTGCAGTTCGGTGGCGGTTGCCAGGGCTGCGGCCAGGCTGACGTGACCTTGCGTGAAGGCATCGAGCGCACGCTGCTCGAGCGCGTGCCCGAGCTCAAAGGTGTGCGTGACGTCACCGACCACACGCAGAAAGAAAACGCCTACTACTAAGGCGTTCGCTGCGAACAAAAAAACGGCGCCCCGTGAGCGCCGTTTTTTTATGCCTGCTTCCCTTGTAGGAACCGGCTTGCCGGCGATCAACGCCCCTGAATATTGCATCAGGCTCAGGGGCGTCTCGCTGCAAGCCAGCTCTTGCACAGAAGGTCTCAGGGCCGGTAAAGGTGGGCATGCCCCGCGCGGTACAGGGACGATTCGCTGAAGTTGTCGGTGGCCAATACCCGGCCTACCAGAATCAACGCGGTCCGCCGAAAGCCCTTGGCCGCGACTTGATCGGCAATGTCCGCGAGGGTGCCCAGCACCCAGTCCTGATCCGGCCAGGAGGCGCGGTGCACCACGGCAATCGGGCAGTCGGCGCCATAGTGAGGCAGCAGTTCGCTGACGATCTTCGGCAGGTGATTGACCCCCAAATGAATCGCCATGGTGGCGCCATGGGCGGCCAGGCTGGCGAACTCCTCCCCCGGTGGCATCGCGGTCTTGTCGGCATAGCGGGTCAGGATCACGCTCTGGGAGACGTCGGGCAGGGTCAGCTCGGCCCCCAGCAATGCCGCGCAGGCTGCGGTGGCGGTGACTCCGGGAATGATCTCGAAAGGAATACCCAACTCGCGCAGGCAGCGAATCTGCTCACCAATGGCGCCATACAGGCTGGGATCGCCGGAATGCACCCGGGCCACATCCTGGCCCTGGGCATGGGCGTTCTTGATCAGTTCGATGATCTGTTCCAGGTGCAACTCGGCGCTATTGATCACCTGCTCGGCACGGTGGCCCTCAAGCACGGCGGTCGGCACCAGGGAGCCGGCGTAGATGATGACCGGGCACCGATGGATCAAACGCTGGCCTTTGACGGTGATCAGGTCCGGGTCGCCGGGGCCGGCGCCGATAAAGTAGACGGTCATGGCCTTCTCCTGTGAAAAATGGTCAACACGAGCCCGCAGATGAAGATCGCTCATGATCGGAAACGGGGATTGTCGGGGATTTTACGCGCAGCCGGCCAATGCCAGGGTGGCCTGGGCGTATTTTTGTCGCGAGATCAGCAGGGTGGCCGGTCCGTTGCTCAGTTGTTCAGCCAGGGCTAGGGCTGCACTTTCGGCCACGCCGTAACAGCCGGTGCGTTCGAAAGCGATCTGCGAGCGGTGGCTCAATTGCTGGGCGTAGCGGGCCAGCTCAGTGCTGCTGAAACAGGTCAGGGGCAGGTTCAGTTGTGCGGCCAATTCCAGCAGGCCGGGCTCCTCACGCTTCAAGTCGATGCTGGCCAGCGCCTTGACCTGCCGCAGGTCAAGGCGATGGGCTTGCAAGGCCTGGTCGAGCAGGGCGCGCAGCGTGCTTGCCGGGCAGCCTTTCTGGCAGCCCAGGCCGACCACCAGGGACGGCGCCGCGCGCAGGTCGATCATGCCGAGTATTGACCGTCACTCTTGCGTCGGAACAACCAGGCGCTGATCAGGCCCAGGGCCAGCCAGAACAGGGCATTGGTCAATTGCGAAGCGATCTTGAACTGGGCTTCCAGGGCTTGCGGTGCAAGCATCGAGTGCACTTCCGGCTGTGGCGCGCCAATCACATGGGGCACTGCCAGAATGGCCGCGCCCAGCACCTTCAGCAGCCAGTTCTGGGCGAACACCAGCAAGGCGATGCCCACGGCGGTGGACGCCGCAGTGCCGACCCACCAGATTTGCCGTTGTGCCAGATCGGCGGCGGCAGTGCCCGGCAGCTCCGGCGGCAGGCCCAGGGTCGGCGCCAGGCAGAAGGTGGCGTAGCCGGCCAGGCCCCACAGCAGGCCTTGGGAGGTGCGGTTCGGTGCACGCAGGGTGTACAGGCCGGCGAGCATCAGGGCGAAGCCCACGGCGACCACCAGGTTACCGCCGGTGGTGGACAGGACGCGTTGCCAGCCGTCTTCCGGCTCCCAGGCTTCGGCGTCGTGGCTGTGGGCGGCCATGGCGCCGTCGGCGTGCTCATGGACTTCGGCGGCAGGGGCGTTCTCGTAGGTTTCCGCCTGCAGAATCAGCGGGGCGACCCAGAAACTTTGCAGCAGGGTCAGCAGCAGGGCGGCCAGAAGCCCGCTGAAACCGGCGGTTTGGGCAATGCGCTTGATCATCGGGGCAGGTCTCAGTGGCAAGGGAACGCGGCGCTGTGACGGGTATCGTGAGCGGCGTTGTGCACCGCTTCGATGTGCGAGAAACCGGCGAAGTACACCAGGCAGGCGCCGAGGATCGACGCGCCGATGGCGGCGACCAAGCGTTGGCTCAGGGTGTGGGTGGTGCTGGCGGAATGGCTGGTGCTGCTGATGATCGACATGGCGCTTCCCTCTGGTCTGGCAGTGGGTGCAACGTGCGCAAGAAAACCCCGCGAGCAGGCCCGCAGGGTTTTAACAGCGCCCGCCCACCGCGGGTTTGTTATTTATGTGTGCAGCGGGCCGGTCTCCGGGCTCACGAGGGGTCGGGCTTGCGCCTGGCCGACAAGTGTCTCCTTCCCATGCCGTGGCACAGTGGATTTGACACTTCGCTCGCTTACCGTTGCGGGGGCAGCACCGGACTGGTCAAGGCTTTGAGTAAAGCACGTGATTCACCGGTTTCCCGTTTCACCCTGTGAAGGGCACCCGTAACAAGTTGTGTAGGAGAGCATGGGCGGGGAGTGGGCGTCAATTGGCAACCGTTCTCACTGGCACCGTGCAGCGCCCCAGGCACCCGCAATGGCCTGGGCCGGGGCTGTTGCCACTCTCGTCACATTGCGCATTGACCGGCCCCCGCGCTCTGCGTAGCCTTGCGCCTTCGAGGTTCTTCGGCATGCCGAAGCTAAGACGGGAACGCGGTCAATGCCGCGGCTGCCCCCGCAACTGTGAACGGTTCCGCTTCTGCACGGCCACTGCCCGCTGCCTCCCGGCATGCGTGCGGGAAGGCGCAGGGGCCGCCGGTCGAACGACCGGCACACCGTCAGCCAGGAGACCTGCCTCGACACAGATTCTCACTACAACCGGGCGGGGTGATCCGGTGGCGAAATCGTCCGCGCGCCAGGCGCTGCGGCCCTCGTCCCGTATGCCCGCCACCTTGCCAAAGGGCATCCGATGAAAACACTGGCCAAACTTCCCGTCACCATCGTCACCGGCTTTCTCGGCTCAGGTAAAACCACCTTGCTGCGGCACATGCTGGACAACGCCCAGGGCCGACGCATCGCGGTGATCGTCAACGAGTTCGGCGAGCTGGGCATCGACGGCGAAATCCTCAAACAGTGCTCCATCGGCTGCACCGAAGAAGAGGCTAATGGCCGTGTTTATGAACTGGCCAACGGCTGCCTGTGCTGCACCGTGCAGGAAGAGTTCTTCCCGGTGATGCGTGAGCTGGTGGCACGCCGTGGCGACCTCGACCACATCCTGATCGAAACCAGCGGCCTGGCCCTGCCCAAGCCTTTGGTGCAAGCCTTCCAGTGGCCGGAAATCCGCAGCGCCTGCACCGTCGATGCGGTGATTACCGTGGTCGACAGCCCGGCCGTGGCCGCCGGCACCTTCGCCGCGTTCCCGGACCAAGTGGACGCCCAGCGCAAGCTCGACCCCAACCTGGACCACGAATCGCCGTTGCACGAGCTGTTCGCCGACCAACTGTCCAGCGCCGACCTGGTGATCCTCAACAAGGCCGACCTGATCAGCCCTGAAGACCTGGCCAAAGTGCGCCTGGAAGTCGCTGAAGAACTGCCGCCGGCGGTGAAAGTCATCGAAGCCAGCAGTGGCCGCCTGCCCCTGGACGTGTTGCTGGGCCTGGGTGCCGGCTCCGAAGAACACATCGATAGCCGTCACAGCCACCACGATCACCACCACGACGGTGACGATCACGATGACCACGATCACGACGCCTTCGACTCCATCTCCATCGAACTGCCCCAGGCCGAAGAAAGCCTGCTGCTGGACGCCCTGACCCAACTGGTGGTCAAGCACGGCATCCTGCGGGTCAAGGGCTTTGCCGCCATCCCCAACAAGCCGATGCGTTTGCTGATTCAGGGCGTGGGCACCCGTTTTGACAAACACTTCGACCGTCAATGGGGCGCCGATGAGGCCCGTACCACACGCCTGGTGCTGATTGGCCAGGAACTGGACGCGGCCCTGCTTGAAGCGCAACTGCGCGCTGCCCTCAGCGTTTAAGCCATGCACCTGCTCAGGACCCAGCCCGGCGGATTTGTCTCGGATGACAACATTGCCGACTTAGGACAAACCCCCGCCGAGCTGGTGATCCTGTGCAGCGGCGATTCCAGCCTGGCGCTGCTGGCCGAAGCGGCCCAGCAGTTGCCGGAGGATTACCCCAGCTTTCGCCTGGCCAACCCCATGCAAGTGCAGAACCACGCCTCGGTGGACCTGTACGTCGACCAGGTGTTGCGCCACGCCAAGGTGATCCTGATTTCCCTGCACGGCGGCATTGGCTACTGGCGCTACGGCGTCGAGCGCCTGGTGCAACTGGCCGAGCGCGGCGTGCAGCTGATCCTGGTGCCGGGGGACGATCGTCCCGACCCGGAACTCAGTGACCTGTCCAGCGTGCCGGCCGAGTTGCGCGATCGTCTCTGGCAGTTTCTGCGCCAGGGCGGGCGTGACAATGCCCTGGACTTCTACCGCTGCCTGGCCAGCACGTTGCTCGGTCGCACCTATCCCTGGGGCGAACCGCAAACCCTGCCGCGCACGGCGATCTACCACCCCCATAAAAGCCACGCCACCCTCGACCACTGGCAAGCCGATTGGCAGGCCGGGCAGCCGGTGGCGGCGGTGTTGTTCTACCGCTCGCACTTGCAGGCGGCCAACACCGGTTTTATCGACGTGTTCTGTGAGCGTTTGCAGGCGGCGGGGCTCAATCCCTTGCCCATGGCGGTGGCCAGCCTCAAGGAGCCCGGCTGCCTGAGCGTGGTCGAAGACCTGCTGGACCAGGCCGCTGCCGGGGTGATCCTCAACACCACTGGGTTCGCCCAATCCAGCCCCGAAGCGCCCCATCTGCGTCCGTTTCGCCGCAATATCCCGGTGATCCAAGCCATCTGTGCCCAGGACAACCAACCTGGCTGGCGTGCCAGCGAGCAGGGGCTGGGCCCCCGTGACCTGGCCATGCACATCGCCTTGCCGGAACTGGACGGGCGGATCATCAGCCGGCCCATCAGCTTCAAGGACCTGGCCTGGCGCAGCGAGCGCAGCCAGTCGGACGTGGTCTGTTACCGGGCCGCGCCCGAGCGCATGGACTTTGTCGCCCAACTGGCCCGACGCTGGATTGAACTGGGGCGCTTGGCCAATGGCGACAAACGCATCGCCCTGATCCTCGCCAATTACCCGACCCGCGACGGTCGCATTGGTAACGGCGTGGGCCTGGACACTCCGGCCGCCGCCTTGAACATCCTTCGGGCCTTGCACGCCGAGGGTTATCCGCTGCCGGCCGAGCTGCCCGAGAGCGGTACCGCGCTGATCCAGCAACTGCTGGGCGGGGTCAGCAATGACCTGGACAGCATCGATCTGCGCCCCTGTGCGCAAAGCCTGGCCCTGGATGATTACTGGCTGATGTTCAACGCCCTGCCTGAGGCTAACCGCCAGGCGGTGCAGGCGCGTTGGGGCCGCCCGGAGCAGGACCCGATGTTCCGCGGCGGGCGAATGATGATCGCCGGCCTGCGTTTTGGCCTGACCTTCGTCGGCATCCAACCGGCCCGGGGTTATCAGGTGGACCCCAGCGCGGTCTACCACGACCCGGACCTGGTGCCGCCCCACGGTTACCTGGCGTTCTACTTCTGGTTGCGCCAGGCCTACGGCGCCCACGGGGTGATCCACGTCGGCAAGCACGGCAACCTGGAATGGCTGCCGGGCAAGGGTGTGGGCCTGTCCGAAGCGTGCTGGCCGGACGCGCTGCTGGGGCCGTTGCCCAACATCTATCCGTTTATCGTCAACGACCCGGGGGAGGGTGCCCAGGCCAAGCGCCGCACCCAGGCGGTGATCATCGACCACCTGATGCCACCCCTGACCCGGGCCGAAACCTATGGCCCGCTGCGTGACCTGGAGTTGCTGGCCGACGAGTATTACGAAGCCCAACTGCTGGACCCGCGCCGGGCCCGGGAGCTGCAACGGGACATTCTTGCGTTGGTGCGCGAAACCCATATCGACCGCGAACTGCAACTGGGCGAGGCGCTGGACAGCGATGCCGATGCGGCAATCTGGCTGCCGCGCCTGGACACCTACCTGTGCGACTTGAAAGAGTCGCAGATCCGCGACGGTCTGCATGTGTTCGGCGAGTCCCCCAGCGGGCGCTTGCGCCTCGACACCCTGCTGGCTCTGTTGCGAATTCCCCGGGGCGACGGCAAGGGTCAACACGCGAGTCTGCTGCGGGCTCTGGCCAAGGCCTTTGAGTTGGGTTTCGACCCGCTGGACTGTGCCTTGGCCGAACCCTGGAGCGGACTCCGCCCGACGCCATTGCAGCAGGTCAGTGAGGCGCTGTGGCGCACGGCTGGCGATACCCGCGAACGCCTGGAGCTTTATGCCGGGCAGTTGATCGAGGCCGCGCTCCAGGGGCCGGTGGCGGCATTGGACGCTGCCGGCTGGGAGCCGGTGCAGGCCATTATCGACGGGCTGCGCGAGGTGGTTGCGCCGCGCCTGGACGCCTGTGGTCCGGCGGAAATGCGCGGCCTGTTGGACGCCCTCAGCGGGCGCTTTGTCCCTGCTGGCCCCAGTGGTGCGCCAAGCCGGGGTCGCCTGGACGTGCTGCCCACTGGGCGCAACTTCTTCTCGGTGGACGTACGCAACCTGCCCACCACCACGGCCTGGCGCATTGGTTTTCAGTCGGCCAACCTGATTCTTGAACGCCACCTGCAAGACCATGGCGACCACCTGCGCCAGCTCGGCCTGTCGGTCTGGGGCACGGCGACCATGCGCACCGGTGGCGACGACATCGCCCAGGCCATGGCCCTGATGGGGGTGCGCCCGGTGTGGGCCACCGGCAGCCAGCGCGTGGATGATTTCGAAATCCTGCCCCTGAGCCTGCTGGACCGGCCCCGGGTCGATGTGACCCTGCGCGTTTCGGGGTTCTTCCGCGATGCCTTCGCCAACCTGATCCGCCTGTTCGATGCGGCAGTGCAGGCGGTGGCGGCCCTGGATGAGCCCGACGACCTGAACCCGCTGGCGGCCAAGGTTCGCGCCGAGCGCGAGGCCCTGGTGCAATCGGGCCTGGACCAAGACGCTGCGGCGCGTCAGGCCGGTTGGCGGATTTTCGGGGCCAAGCCCGGTGCGTACGGTGCCGGTGTGCAAGGGGCGATCGACGGCCGCCTGTGGCAAAGCCGCGAGGACCTGGCCGAGGTGTACCTGAATTGGGGCGGTTATGCCTATGGGGGCGCCGACGAAGGCACGGCCGCCCGCGATCAGTTCGCCCAGCGCCTGAGCCAGGTACAGGCGGTGGTGCAGAACCAGGACAACCGCGAACACGACCTGCTCGATTCCAACGACTACTACCAGTTCCAGGGCGGCATGCTCGCCGCCGTGGAAAGCCTCGGCGGAACCAAGGCCGCCAGCTATCACGGCGACCACAGCCAGCCGGACCTGCCGAAGATCCGCACGCTCAAGGAAGAACTGAACCGGGTGATCCGCTCGCGGGCGGCCAATCCGAAGTGGATCGAAGGGGTCAAGCGCCATGGCTACAAGGGCGCCTTCGAAATGGCCGCGACCCTGGATAACCTGTTCGCCTTCGACGCCACCACCGAGCTGATCGACGATCACCAATACGCCTTGCTGGCGGACGCCTACCTGCTGGATGACTCGACCCGCGAGTTCGTTCGCCAGCATAATCCCCACGCCCTGCGCGACATGACCGAGCGCTTGCTGGAGGCTCAGCAGCGGGGTTTGTGGCAGGAGCCGGGGGATTACCGTGAAGCCCTGGAAAACCTGTTGCTGGATATAGAAGAAGATTCCTGATCCGGCGCAGATCGCGAGCAAGCGTCCCCCCGGACACTCCCTGACCCGACCCAAGCGAGACCCCGACATGAGCGACACCCCACATTTTCCGCTGTCCGCCGTGGTCGGCGCCGATGCCTTAAAACTGGCTCTGTGCCTGACGGCCATCGATCCGAAGATCGGCGGGGTGCTGATCGAGGGGCCGCGGGGCATGGCCAAATCGACCTTGGCCCGGGGTTTGGCGGATCTGCTGGCCGGTGGCCCGTTTGTCACCTTGCCCCTGGGCGCCACCGAAGAACGCCTGGTGGGCACCCTGGACCTCGACGCGGCCCTAGGCGAAGGCCGGGCGCAGTTTTCCCCCGGGGTGTTGGCCAAGGCTGACGGCGGCGTGCTCTACGTCGATGAAGTCAACCTGCTGCCCGATCACCTGGTGGACCTGTTGCTGGACGTGGCCGCCAGTGGCACCAACCTGATTGAGCGTGACGGTATTTCCCACCGTCATTCGGCGAAATTTGTACTGATCGGCACCATGAACCCGGAAGAGGGCGAACTGCGTCCGCAACTGCTGGACCGCTTCGGCCTCAATGTGGCCCTGGACGGCCACACCGCACCTGCCGAACGTGGGCAGATCATCCGTCGGCGCCTGGATTTCGACAGCGACCCCGAGGCGTTCTGCGCCCAGTGGGACGCCGCCCAACAGGCCCTGCGGGAGCGTTGCCACAGCGCCCGGGCGCGCTTGGCCAGCATCCCGCTTGACGATCAGGCCCTGGAGCAGATCACCGAGCGCTGTTTTGCCGCCGGCGTCGATGGCCTGCGTGCGGACCTGGTCTGGCTGCGTGCGGCCCGGGCCCATGCGGCCTGGCGCGGGGCCGAGGCCATCCGCGACGAAGACATCGACGCGGTGGCCGAGTTTGCCCTGCGCCATCGGCGGCGGCAGAGCCCGCCGCCTCAGTCGAGCCAGCCGCCTTCTGCCCAGGCGCCGGCACCGCACCACAGCAACACCGGCGAAGGCCAGGGCCAATGGGGTGACATGCCTGCCCAAGCGCTGCCCACCGGCGCCCGCCGAGACGTGCCGAGCTGGCCAAAAAAGCCCTAGGCATTCGCCCTCGATCGACCGCGGGGGCGGATGCCAGGCCCCGGGCGGGGCAGCTTGAACAAGGCCGGCAAGGGCGTAGCCGAGTGGCGATCAGCGGTTCGATCCACTGGCCGGGGACCCTGCTTAAAGGGCGTCCCCGGCAACGTGCCGACCTGCTTTACCAACTGCGCAGCCGGGCGCCCCATGATCTGTGGCTGGTGATTGTCGACGCCTCGGCGTCCACCCGGCGGCATTCGGCCCTGAGCGACGCCAAAGGCGTGCTGGCCCAGTTGTTCGATGACGCCTATCGGCAGCGCGCGCGCCTGGCCTTGCTCACCGCCAGTGGCCGAGTGCCCCGTTGGCAGGTGCAGGGCCTCAAGGCCTGCAAAGACCTGCGGCACTGGCTCGACGACCTGGGGGCCGGCGGCGGCACGCCTCTGGCGGCGGCCCTGGAGCAAGCCGCAGACTGGTTGGCGGTGCGCCAGCGGCGCCTGCCGGCGGAGCAGCAACGGGTGTTGCTGATCACCGATGGGCGCTTGAAAACCTTGCCCCAAGCCCTACCGCTGCCGTGCCCGACCGTGTTGCTGGACATCGAACGCGGCCCCATCCGCCTGGCCCGAGCCCGGGCCCTGGCCGACGCACTGCAAGCCACCTACCAGCACATCGACACCCCAAACCCCACCCCCCTGTGAACGCTGGCTCGTCAGCGACTAGGTTGTAGGGGCTGGCTTGCCAGCGATTAGGCCCTCAAGACCCCCATCGCCGGCGAGCCGACGCCTACAAATCGCCGGACAACCCGGAAAATCCAAGGTTCAAAATTCTTTGCCGCCGGTCTGCTTTTCTGGGCTCGGGCAAGGCGAATTGATATCACCTGATCTAGCGTTGCCGTCTGAGGAACGACTTCCTCATCCACGCGGTTTTTCAGGGAGATCTACCATGGCGTATGTACGGCGTGATGTATGGAAACTGGGCTCGGACTGGAGCGACACCTTGTTGTGGTACGCACGCGGGGTGGGCGTTCTGCAGCAGCGACCGATCACCGACCGCACCAGCTGGCGCTTTCTGGCGGCGATCCACGGCATCAACTTCCAATTGTGGCGAGACGCTGGCTACCTGCGAGCGGACACGCCCTTGCCACCTCTGGCGGACCAGGACCTGTACTGGAACCAGTGCCAGCACCAATCCTGGTATTTCCTGCCCTGGCACCGGGGTTATGTGGCCTCTTTCGAGCAGATCGTACGGGCGGCGGTGGTCAGCCTCGGCGGTCCCAAGGACTGGGCCCTGCCTTACTGGAACTACAACGAAAACCCGCAAAACCTGAAAATGCCCGCCTGTTTCGGTCACACCCACTTGCCCAACGGCGAACAGAACCCGCTGTACGTGGACCGGCGTTTCGGCCCCAAGGGCAACCGGGTGATTGTCCTCGACGAGCAACGCATCAACCTGCGCCCGGCCCTTACCGACCATCAGTTCGCCGGCTCCGGCAATGGCGGTTCGCCGGGCTTTGGCGGGCCGGTCACGGCCTTTGAACACGATGGCGAGGTCAGTGGCCTGCTGGAATCCCAGCCCCACAACTACGTGCACGTGGCCGTGGGTGGCCGCGAGGAATTGAGCCATGTGCCGGGCCTGATGATTGACCCGGACAGCGCCGGGCTGGACCCGATCTTCTGGCTGCACCACGCCAATATCGACCGGCTGTGGGATGTCTGGCTGCAGCGCGACCCGATCAACCACAACCCCGGCACGTCCTTGTGGCTTGATGGCCCGCCGGCCAATGGTCGAGCGTTCGTGGTGCCGCACAGCGACGGCCAGCCGTGGTCGTTCAAGGTCCGCGAGATGCTCGATACCCGGGCGCCGCAACTGGATTACGTCTACGAGGACACCAGTGATCCGCTGCCGGGCCAGCAACTGTTCGCCGAACGCTTGAAAACCCTCGGTGCCCAGCCGCAACAGATCACCGCCGCTGCCGTGGAGAACAAGACCTTGACCCCAGCCACCCCCGCCGAACTGCTCGGCGCCAACGACCAGACCCTGGTGCTCAGCGGCGGCAACGTCGACACCTCGGTGCGCCTTGACCAGGCCAGCACCGGCACGCTGATGGGCAACCTCAAGAGCAAGGCGTTTGCCGCCACGGTCCCGGAGCATTCCCTGGACCGGGTATTCCTCAACCTGGAGAACATTCGTGGCGACAACGATGGCGCGACCTTCGACGTCTACCTGAGCTTCCCGGTACCGGGGCAACATTCGGCCCTGCCGGACCAGCGGGTGGGTTCGATCTCGCTGTTCGGGGTGCGCAAGGCCAGCCGCCCCGACAGCCAGCATGGCGGCAAGGGCGTCAGCCATGTGCTGGACATCACCGAGGTGTTCGACAAGCTCAGCGCCAGCAGCGGACCATTGCTGGGGCAATTGAGCGTGCGCTTCGTGCCAGTCACTGATGTCCGCGCCGAAGATCGGATCACCGTGGGGCGGGTGAGCCTCTATCGACAGGGCAACTGAGCATGGGGCAGTACTTGGTACTGGCCCTGACCCGTGGCTCCCGGCCCTGGCTGTTGTTGCTCAGCCTGGCCGGTTGGGGCTGGCTGCTCGGCTCGGCGGGGATGCTGTCGATCCCCTCGTTCTGCACCAGCCTGCCCCTGGCCGGTTATGCCCTGGGCTGGCAGGGGATTGAGCAGGCGTTGCTGTTCAATCCGCCGCGCCAATTGCTGCTGGCCTGGCTGCTGATGCTGTTGGCCATGACCCCGATGCTGTTGGTGCACCCCTTGACCTATGTCTGGCAACGCAGCCTGTTGCGCAAGCGCTGGCAGGCGGTGGCGCTGTTCCTGCTGGGGTTTGCCACGGTCTGGACCTTGATGGGGCTGTTGCTGATGACCGTGGTGGTGCTCAGCCGAGTGTGGCTGGGCGTTTCCGAAACCCCGGCGTTCATCGCTTGCCTGGCGCTGTGCCTGGTGTGGCAGGCTTCGCCGATCAAGCAGCGTTGCCTCAACCATTGCCATCATCAGCCGCGGATCTCGGCCTTTGGCCTGGGTTTTGTCCGCGATTGCCTGGGCTTTGGCCTGAGCAGCGGGTTGTGGTGCATCGGTTCCTGCTGGCCCTTGATGCTGTTGCCGATGCTGGCGGAGCAAGGCCATGTGGCGTTGATGGCGCTGTGCATGGGCTGGATGCTGTACGAGCGGATGCAACGTCCGCGCCCGGCACACTGGCATTGGCCGTTTGCACTGCGTTGGCGGCGTTGAGGCAGGCCGTGCTGGCGATGGGGCTTGTGTGGGCCCCATCGCCGGTCGCGGTTTCTAGTGTTTCGGTGCCGCAGGTACGGTGGCGTTGCGCCAAGCGGTCTGCAACTGTTCCCCAAGCAGCGCGGGGACGGTGCTGCCGGGCTGTTTTTCCAGGCTCAACTTCAGGCCATTGAGGGAACGCCCGCTGAGGCGATTGCCGGCCAGATCCTCACGGAATACCCGTTCTGCTTCGGCGTATTGGCCTTGCTCCAACAAGGCATAGCCCAGGGATTCACGCAGGGTGTAATACCAGTCCGGCGGCTCGTTGTAGCTGAGGGTATCTTGCACCTGGACCGCCTTGCGCCAGGCACTCAGGACTTGTTGTTGGGCGTTGCCGTCCAGGGCTTGCAGGTCGGTGTTGAGGGGTTGCTCCGGGTTCATCACTTGGTTGGCGGTGGCCTTCAGCGCGGCCAGGTCGAGTTGGCCCTGGCGGCCGTCCTGGGCCTTGTTCAGCAGAATCAGGTTAGCGATACGGAACAATTCCACGGCCGGGTTGTTGCCGTAAGCCAGGTTCGGGTGTGCCTTCAACGCGTCAACCACCGCTTGCCAATAGCCCTTGAGGGCATCCCGGGCCTGATCGTTGCTCAGGTTCGCGGCCGTGAGTTGCCGGTAGGCCAGGGCATAGGCCTTCATCACCCCGGTGTAGGGCGCGGCCAGGGGGTTCCAGGGCGTCGGGTCGCCTTGGGTGGCTTGGCTGCAGACCGTGTTGATGGTCTTCAGCCCCTCGGTGATTTTCGGCTCGATACGGGCCAGGGCGTCCCAATCCTCGAAGCGCACGGCGAAGTAGTAGGGCACCGCATAGAAATAATCGGACTTGGTGGCGATCTCCTTGGGGTATTGGCGGCAGAGGAACGCCAGGGCCGAGTATTGGGTGGTGTTTTCCACCAGCTCCTCGGCCATGTTCAGCGCCTCGTTCTGCCGGCCTTCAATGGACAGGGTCCAGGTCAGGAAGTGGATGTTGTGCCCCAGGTAATGCAAGGGGTAGGGGCTTTGCGGCTGCACCTGGTGGGCGTAGGCGCGGTCCACTGCGACGGCGGTGTAGTTGGCGGTGCTGGCCAGGGCGTTGTTGCCGGTGCGCTGGTAGATGTGCGACGCCATGTGCACCAGATGGCCGATGGCCGGGTTTTGCACGCGGAAACGATCCGCCATGGGCAGGCCACTGTCGGGGAACGGCGACTCTTCGATGGCGTGGATATAGAAGTGGTTGGCGCCGGTGTGTTGCTGGTCCTGCACCAGTACACGGTTGAGCACCTGCAGGGCCTCGTAGGCGGCCGGGGTCGGCGCGACCTTGTCGGACACCGCTTCGTCACCGTCCCACCATTTCCAGGGCGTCAGGTTGAGCAGGGCGTCGGCGTGCAAGGTGGCTGCGTCGAGGTCGTCGAAGTAGGTGTGGGACAGGGCCTTCATGGCGTCGGCGTAGCGCTGGTTGCCTTCCTTGCTCAGGCTGACCTTGCCGTCCTGTTCACTGTACTGGGTCAGGAAAGCCTTGGCGTAATCCACCTCGCGCTGCAATTGGCGTTCGCTGAAGCGCGCCTTGGCCTCGGGGTTTTGCAGGCGACTCTGGGCGCGTTCCAGGGCCGTCTGCGCCGAGCGATAGGCCAGGCGGTCGCAGCCGTCGGTGGCGTCGCTGTTGATGTTGGAGTTGGCCGCCAGAGCGATACCCCAGTAAGGCATGGCCGCGTCCTTATCGAAGCGGCTGGCGTGGTAGAAGGCGCGGATCGCTTCGGAGAAATTGAACCCGTATTGCAGGGCCATGCCTTGGCTGTAAAAGGCTTCGACCTGCCCCGGCTCCTGGAGGCTGACCAGCGGGTAACGGGTGCCGCCCAGGCCGGAGAGCAGGACCCCGCTGTCGGTGTCTTGCTGGCTGACGCATTGCAGCAGCACCTCTTGGTAGGGCTGGTCGGCAGGGGCCGGAACAAAGCTCTTGAGGGTCTCCGGGGCGCCGTGGTTGAGGGTGTGGGCCTGGGCCATGGGCAAGCCGGCCAGCAGCAGGCTGCTGACCAGGGCATTGCGCAGGAAGGGGACGTCCATGTGCGGGTACTCCTTGTGTGGATAGATGGCCGTGTGGGAGCTGGCTTGGGGCGATGGCGCTCTGGCGGGCGCGATCGCTGGCAAGCCAGCTCCTGCAGGGGGCAAGCGTTCAGTCGTCGTCGCGGGCGTGTCGGGCCACGAACAGCGCGCTGCCCGGCTTGGCCAGGCGTCTGATTTGTGGTGCCAGGGTCTGCTGCGGGATGACCACTTCGACCAAGGCCGGTCGCCCTTGCAGTTCCAGCAGTTGCGGCAGCAATTCGTGCAGTTCCGCCAGGGTCGAGACCCGGTAGCCCGCCGCGCCAAAGCCCTGGGCCAGGGCCGGGTAGTCCCAGGCGGGAAGCACATCGAACGGGGCGAACTCGCCGCCCGGATCGAAGGCCTTGATCTCAACGAAGGCCTGTTCAATCGCATACACCTGGTTGCTCATGACAAACACCAGGGCGTTGAGGCGCTGGCGCACCAGGGTCGACAGCGATTGGCAGATCATCATGAAACCGCCGTCGCCGGCGACCACGATCGGCCGGCGTCCACTGCCCAAGGCCACGCCCAGGGCGCAGCCGGTTTCATGGCCCAGGGAGCCCCAGATCGCATCGGCGACAAAGCTGTCCCGGGGCAGGCCGTTGAGGTTGCTGGCGGCGTACAGCGCCGAACTTTCCCCGAGGATCAGGCTGCTGCTGGCCCACAGACCGCGCTGGCGCACCTGCTGGTCCAGGGTATTGAGGAACAGGTCGTAATCCAGGGGCGTTTCGGCCGGTGCCGCCTGCGCTGGCCGGGCCGCTGGCAACGGGTGGCTGGCCAGGGGGTAGCGCGGGTCCGGGGCCAGGGTGTGCAGCAAACCATCGAGGTAGGCGTCCAGCGGCACGTGGGGGTAATACTGCAACCCGGTGCGGGCCTGCTGGCTGTTGACCAGAATGATCCGGCTGAAGTCCTTGGCCAGCAGTTGCAGGTAGTCGTCGGTGAAGATCACCCCCAGGGCCAGCACGCAATCCACCTGCTCCATAAAGGCGCTGGTTTCGAGCCGTGAGGCGGTGCCGGCATAGGTGCCGATGAATTGCGGGTGGCTTTCGTCGAGGACGGTCTTGGCTTCCAGGGTGGTGGTGAACGGCAGGCCGCTGGCTTCGATCAGGCGCAGGGCCTGCTCCTGCAGACCGTAACGCGCCACCTCGATGCCGAGCATGATCACCGGCGACCTGGCCTGGTTCAGGCGCTGGCGGCTGGTGTCGAGGGCGGCGTTCAGCGAGTTGGGGTCGTAGGCCTGTGGCAACGGCGCCAGAAGCCCCTCGGGGCGTGGGCAGGTCTCGCTCCAGACGTTCTGCCAGGCCTCCAGGTAGATCGGTCGGCGCTGGCTGATGGCCGCGACCAGGGCTCGGTCGATCAAGGCCCCGGCGCCGCTGTTGTCGGCGAGGATCAGGCTGGCCACGGTGACGTTCTCGAAGACCTTGGGGCCCACCTCCAGGTCGCCGGTGGAATGGTGGTACAGCACGTCTTCGGACCAGATCAACTGGCGGTTCTTGTCCGAGGGGCTGGCGCTGATGACCACCACCGGGTTGCGTTCCACGTAGGCCCCGGCAATGGCATTCAAGGCGCTGAAGGTGCCCACGCCGTATTGCAAAGACACCGCGCCCAGTCCGGTGTAGCGGGCATAGCCGTCGGCGGCGTAGGCGGCGCCCATTTCATTGATGTCACCCACGGCGTCAATGCCGTCGAAGGCTTCCAGGGCGTCCATGAAACCCGAAACGTAGTCCCCGGGAACCTGGAACACTTGGCGCACCCCCAGCTGTTGCAGACGGATCAGCAGGTAGTCGGCGACGCTGACAAGTTCATTGCTGGCCATGGTCGATCCCCTTGTAAGCGAATTCGGTGACGTCCTTCAGGGTCGTGCCGCAGTCCTGGCAGGGCAGGGGCTGGCTGGGGTCGAGCGAGCAGCCGTCGGGCGTGGGCACCGGCAGCAGGGCGTAGCTTTTCGGCAGCCAATGGGGGCGCTTGAGGCCGAAGAAGTCCTGCAAGGTGGACTCGGCCACCGTCAGCGCGCCCTCGACCCAGCCCTGACCGAAGGAATAGGCCTCGCCGACAATGTGGATCTGCTGGTCCGGCACCGGGTGGCGCATGCGGCAGATGATCTGGTCGAGGCGGTAGTTGGCTTTCCATTCGTGCCAGCCACCGCCGAACGGGTCCGCATCCCAGGCGTGGTAGACCGCCGAGTAGGGGCGCGGCAGCTCCACCTGGTCATGCACCTGGGTCACTTGCATCTGGGCCACGCGGACCATCTCGTCGCTGACCGTGAACTGGGTCTTGGGCACCACCAGCTCGGCCTTGAGCAGGCCCTTGGCACTGGCCGGCGGGTAGCCGACAAAGGGGGCGCCGCCTTCCAGGCCTTTCCAGAACGGCACGGTGCCGATGTCGTTGTAGGAGGCCATCAACAGGGAGTTGAGGCTGGGTTCGCCGCCGGGCTGCTCGCACTCGGTGCCCATGTAGTAGATCTGCCGCACCGGCAGGTCGGTGACCGAACGCCCGGCCACCAGGCCCAGGCTGCGCCACCAGGGTTGCTCGTAGGCCAGGAACAGCTTGAAGGCCGACTGCATCAGCACCGAGCCGAGGTTTTCCTTGAGCCACGGGTCGTCGAACACGGGCGCCTTGATCAGCTCCAGCGAGCGGCGGGGCATGGCGAGGATGATCTTTTTCGCCTTGACCACTTGCTGCCCCTGGCCGTCCCGGGTGCTGCCGTCTTCAGTCACCGTGGTCTGGAAATGCAGGCGATAGGGGAAGTCCGCGTCCTTGGCGTAGGTGATTTCCACCAGGCGCTGGTTCATCTGTACCCGTTGCTTGGCCGGCAGTTTGCCCGGCAGTTTGGCGAACTTGGCCGCCAGGGTCAGGGGCAGGCTCTGAAAACCCTTGGTCAGGGTCAGGAAGACGGTTTTGTCGCTGTATTCGGTGGCCGGCAGTTGGGTGACCGCACTGGCGTTGGCGACGTTGGCGTCATAACCGCCTGCGTCCTTCATGAACTGGTAGCCCTCGTTGCTCATGACCCGGTACAGCAAGTCCCAGAAGCCGTACTTCCAGATTTCCTTGCCGAACACCTTGACCTGCATCTGCTGGCACAGGCTGAGCTTGTCGAAGCCCGGGTACACGTAGTTCATCACCTTGACTTGCAGGTCTTCGGGGCCAAAGCCGCGCTCCGACCAGGCCAGGTCATAGGGGATCTTGTGCGGCGCCTCGCTGAAGTCGCGGTAGCGGAAGCGCTTGCCGCGCAGGTAGAACAGGTTGTTTTCGGCGCCCACCGGGCCGTCCGCGCCCATGGGGAATTTCTGGCTCGCCAGCTTCAGTTGCTTGACCAGGTTGTCCACCAGCACATGGCCATCGTCGCCAGGGATGTAGCGCATGCCGCCGACTTCCGCCACCACATTGGGCAGCCCCGGCAGGTTGATGCTGAACAGCCGGCCGCCGATGCGATCGCTGTATTCGAACAAGCCAATCTGCTGGTGTTCGCCTTGTTCATGTTGCAGGCGCCAGGCGCTGTAGGTGCCCGACGCACCGCCACCGACCACGGCAACGTCCAGTTCCAGTTGTTCTGATTTCATGGAGAATTCCCTTTCGAGTTGGAGGGGCTGCGGAGTCCTTGCGCGACGAAGTATTGTTGAGTTTTGCCGAAATGCCAGTTTGCCATCATTGCGGTTTTACGCCCGCAGCGACTGGGTTTGGCTGGCGTGCCAGGCGCCGTCCAAGGCCCACCGCGTGACGAGCCGTTTGCCCTGCGCAGCCCTCCTTGCGCGAGGTGCAAGGGCCTTGCTTGCCAAGGGCTGATCCGGGTTTAAACGGGCGGCGTTTTTGCACCGGCCTGTACCTGCAACGCCGCTTCAGGGGCATTCGCGATAACCGCGTTGAGGCATAGCAGGCTGGACGAATAACAGGGTGCACACGGCGCGGGGCAGTGCTCTGGGTGGCAACTTCGCCACCGTGTCAGGCGACTCAAGCCCGCTCATTGCAGAAAAATGCACAGCGACGTTTCTCCGTCGCTTATTCAGCTTTAGACTGCGCGACGAATTTGCTCAGCATTGCTCATGGAAAGAGATATGGATCCGTTGCTTCCCGCTTCCGAAGACAGCTCCTCGGAGAACACCTTCGATATCGATCACGCCACTGCTCATCAGGCGGTGCTCGATACCATCAACCTTATGGCCGCCCATGCGCAGGCCAGCGAAGACGAGATCGTCGCCTTGCTCCAGCAGCAGGGCTACTCGCGGATCGCCGCCGAGAAACTCAATGCCATGGTGCCTTCAGGCTTGTCCTGGGTGGTGCTCAAGCGCCTGGGCGTGGCGTCCTTGCCCAACCATTTCATCCTGTATGACGACGATGAGCAGGAAGTGAAAGTGCCCGTGGCCACCCAGCACTTTTTCACCGCCGCCCTGCACCTGTCCTACTCGACCTTCGAGCACGGCTGGAGCAAGGTGCTACCACGCGATGTCTTCGAGTCGGTGGTCAACCGCAGCGCCGAGATGTCCATCGTGTTTGATGTGTTGAATGCCGGCGGATCCCTGGAAGGCACCACCTTGAGCCCCGTGCAACTGTTGCGCATCAGCGCTCAGGAGATGCTGGAGTCGGGCCCGATGAGGGCGTCTTGAACCTGGTGGCTCAGGTGTTTGCACCGAGCTGTTCGGCGGATCAACCCGAAGCCTCGCCTACGCACGGGGCTTTGCTGCACAGGCACGGGCGCACGTAGATGGATGCACTGGCAGCAGCACGTTTAGGCGATGAAATCGCCCACGGCTTTGGCGTGGCGGCGATGGTTGCGGGCGCGGTGGCCGGGGCCTTGATCGGCGCGGCGATCATCGGCGCCACGGCCGCCACCGGTGGTTTGGCTGCGGTGATCCTGGCCGGCTCGGTGGCGGCGGGCGGCTTGTCGATGTTTCAGGTGGTCAAGGGCATCAGCAGCATTTTCAACCTGCCCGAACCCACGTCCGGGGTGCTGATCCAGGGCAGCCTGAACGTCTACATCAACGGCCGCAACGCCATGCGCGCCGGCATCGACCTGTCGGCAGAATGCTCCGGCTTGCCCTTCAACCATTTCCCCTGGACGCAGCCGCTGATCGCCGAAGGCAGCATCAAGGTCACCATCAATGGCAAGCCGGCGGCGCGCCTGCAAAGCAAGATGGTCTGCGGTGCCCATATCAAGAGCGGTAGCGAGAACACCCTGATTGGCGGCGCCAGCGTGCAGGTGGCCTTTGTTTTCGACGTCGAGGACTGGTTGCACACCGGGCTGGAATTCCTCGGCGTGGGCGCCTTGATCGGGGCCGGGGTGATCGCTGCGTTTGCCGGGTTGGCGGCCTTTGTCGGTTTTGCAGCGATTACCGGCGCGAGCTTTGTCGGCATGTCGCTGCTGGGGGACCTGGGAGATCGCCTGGGGCCGGGTTACCGCGATTTGTTGCAAGGCACGGTGGGCCTGGTGACCCTGGGCCTTGGGGCCAAACTGGCCGGGGTCGGCAAGACCAAGCCACCGGTGGAGGAGACGGTGTTCCACGTCACCACCAGCGAAGGGGCCGCCGCCGGTGTGCTCAAAGGCGTGGACCCGAAATTCCTCAACCCGGAAAGCCGCTTCGGCAAGGCCTTCTACGTCGGCGAGAAACCCGGCACGCCCCTGGCCGAGCTGGCGCACCACAACGCGGTACCGACCCACGGCATTCGCTACAACGTCAATACCAGCAAGACCAAGGTCCTGGACCTGACCGACCCTAAGGTCGCCAGCAAATGGGGCTATGACGGCGGTCCCATCAGCTCCAAGACCAAGCAGATCGGGATCGATGCCCGGGACCAGGGCTACAATGTGATCCGCTTCAACTCCGAGCGGGATCCGGGCGGGGTCAACCTGGCGGTCCTCGACAACTTCAATGAAATCCTCACTCCTCAGATGATTACTCCGGTAGACCCATGAAATTTTACCTCTACAACTACCTGTGCAAGGGCTGCGGCAACTCGTTCAAGGCGCCCCAGGTCCCGCCCCACAGCTACGGCGCGTTCCTGATGCGCAGCCTGTCCGGGGAGACGCGCTACCTGGATGGCCTGAACGATGAGGTGTACGACGACGTCGACAACCTGCTCAAGGAACTGCTGCACGGCCAGGGTGTGAGCGACTACCAGCGCTCCGAGATCCTCGCCCGGGTGTTCGGCGTGGCCTGTGACCCGGACGCCCAGGGCCGGTTGTTCAGCCTGAAGATCGGACCCCAGTGCCCGGATTGCGCCAGCGTCGAGATGGATTCCTGGGAGGGCACCGAGCCGCCGGAATACCTGGAGCTGGACTTCCCCAAGGTGAGCCATGTGCACTGGCAGTCGTTGAGCCGCGTGGAAAAACTCCAGCGCCTGGCACAGGCCGTCGCCCACCCTTGATGGCGTTACGGCCAGTAAGGCCGGCTTAGGCGGGGCGTGCCGGCAGGGCGCAACAATGGCCACTTGCTTTCAAGGCGCGGCCCCCGCTAATCTTGCGAATAGTTCTTATCCGCAGATGCCGTCGCCCGCCATGTCCGCCGCCGAACTCCCCCTGCAACAAGCCGTCCAGGCGCTCTATGCCGAGCACCATGGCTGGCTGTTCGGCTGGCTGCGAAAAAAGCTCGGCTGCCCGCACAACGCCGCCGACCTGTCCCACGACACCTTTGTGCGCATCCTCACGTCCCGCGAGGCACTGGGCGTCTTGCGCGAACCTCGGGCGTTTCTCACCACCACCGCGCGTCACCTGATCATCGACCGCGCCCGTCGGCGGCAGATCGAAGACGCGTATCTGCGCGAGCTGGCCCTGACCATCGAGGTGCTGGAAGGCTGCCAGCAGTCGCCGGAACAGATCCTCCTGACCCTCGAAGCCCTGGAACAGATTGCCTTTGTCCTCGACGGCCTGTGCCTGAATGCCCGGCAGGCGTTCCTCCTGTATTTCCTCGAAGGCCTGCGCCAGGGCGAGATCGCCAGCCAGTTGCAGATCTCCGAACGCATGGTGCGCAAGCACCTGATGAATGCCCTGGCCCACTGCAACCATGCCTTGGATGTCTGAAGGTCCATGAGCGAAGCGCAATCGACCATCGACGATCAGGCCGCCAGTTGGGTGCTGCGCCTCAGCGAGGGTGTGCTCAATCCCCAGGAACAGCAGCAGTTCGAACAGTGGAAAAACCAGGACCCGCGACATGCGGCGGCGATCGAGCGTTTGCAGGGGTTTATCGGCCGCTTGCAAGGGCTGCGTTCCCAGCAGGCGCCGGCACGCGCGGCGTTGGATGCGGCGCTTGTGACCCGGCGGCGCAACCTGCCGCGCCGGGCGTTGCTCGGCCTGTTGTTGGCGCTGCCGTTGGCGCTGGTGTGGCGCAGTGACCCGGCGAGCTACTGGCTGGCCGACCAGCGCACCGCGCCGGCGCAATGGCAGAGCCTGCGCCTGGATGATGGCTCGCAATTGATCTTGAGCGGCAACAGTGCGGTGGACCTGGACTTCAACGGCCAGCAGCGGCAGGTCAAATTGCTGCGGGGGGAAATCCTCGTGCAGGTGGCCCACGACAGCGCCCGACCGTTCACCGTGGTCACCGAAGACGGGCGCATGCGGGCCCTGGGCACGCGCTTTACGGTCAAGCGCGAGGCGCCCGGCACGCTGCTGACCCTGCTGGAGTCCAGGGTCGCGGCCCAGGGCACGGACAACCCCGGGGAAACCCAAGTGGCCGCCGGCGAACAGGCGCGGATCACCCCACAGAGCGTGCAGGTGCTGGGCAAGGTCGACAGCCGCGCCCTGGATGCCGCCTGGCAACAGCATCAGTTGGTGGTGCAGGACCGGCCGCTGCCCGAGGTATTGACCGAGTTGGCGCGCCAGTACCCGGGGCATGTGCAGTTCGACCCTGAACAACTGGCGGGCTTGCGAGTGTCTGCGGTGCTGCCGCTGGATGATCCGCAGCGGGCCCTGCAATTGATTGCCGAGGCCTTGCCCGTGCGCATTCGTCCATTCGGCCCTTGGTGGCTGGCCATCGAGCGCCTGGAGCCGGCACGCGAGCGATAAAGTTTCGCTGCACGGTTCCGCTTTTTTTGCCTGCCCCGTCAAGGAAGGAAGCACCCCATTACAGGAATGTCTTCCATGTCGTCGGATTTCACCGTGTTGCCTTCTTCCAAGCGCCAGCGCCTGCCCTTGAGGCCGTTGGCGATGGCCATCCATTTGGCGACTGGCACGCTGCTCGGCCTGGGCGCCAGCGGCCAGGCGCTGGCCCAGAACGAGAGCCCGAGCGCACAGCGTTATGCCATTCCGGCCGGTGCCCTGGGGCCAGCGTTGAACCAGTTCGCCCAGCAGTCGCGCATTGCTCTGTTGTTCGATGCCAACGCCGTGGCCGGCCTGTCTACCTCGGGCCTGCAGGGTGAGTTCGGCATCAGCCTGGGGTTTGCCCAGTTGCTGCGGGGCAGTGGTTTCCAGGCGCGCCAGGGCACCAACGGTTTTGTCCTGATGGCGGTGAACCCCGCGGACGGCACGTTGGAACTGGCGCCCACCGACATCACCGGGCAGAGCGCCGAGAGCACCACGGGGTACGTCAAAGGCTACGTCGCCAAGCGCAACATCAGCGCGACCAAGACCGACACGCCGATCATTGAAACCCCACAGTCACTGTCGGTGGTCACCAGCGATGAAATCCGCGATCGGCAATCGGAAACCCTGTCCCAGAGCCTGGACATGACCCCGGGCTTCACCAGCCAGCCCACCAGCTTCAACCGTACCTCCGACCGTTTCCGCATCCGCGGCTTCGATGTCGAGTCGGCCACTGGCGGTTCCCTGCGGGATGGCCTGCGCTTGCAGAACAACTCCTACGACGGCGTGCAGGAACCCTATGGCCTGGAACGTGCCGAAGTGATTCGTGGCGCGGCCTCGGTGCTCTACGGCCAGCTGTCCCCGGGCGGCTTGATCAATACCGTGAGCAAGCGCCCGAGCCAGACGCCGTACCACGAAGTGAACCTGCAGACCGGGCAGAACGACCGCAAGCAACTGTCCGCCGATTTCACCGGCCCCCTGGGTGACAGCGAGACCCTGAGCTATCGCCTGACCCTGTTGGAGCGCAAGAGCGAGACCAGCGCCGATCACATCGACAACAACAAGACCTACATCGCCCCGGCCCTGACTTGGCGGCCCAACGACGACACCTCACTGACCCTGCTGTCCTTCTATCAGAAGACCGAAACCGGCTTTTCCGCGCCACTGCCTTATCAATTCGTCAAAGGCGTGGGCAACGGCCCGTTCCAGATCGGCCGGCACGATTTCATCGGCGAGCCGGACTACGACAAAATGAACGGCGAGATGTCGGCCCTGGGCTACGAGTTCGAACACCGCTTCGACGAGCACACCCGCATCAGCCACAAGCTGCGCTACTACCAGTCGGACGTGACCTGGCGCTACCTGCAGGTCAACACCGGGCTCGCCGCGCTGCAGGCGTCCTTGAACAGCGGGATCCTGCGCCGCCAGTACAGCGACCGCGAAGAGCGCTCCCGGGGCCTGGCCAGCGACACCAGCCTGGAAAGCAAATGGCAGTTCGGCGACTGGGGTCATACCTTGCTCCTGGGCTTCGATGGTTATGACACCAGCTACGACTCCCATAACTTCCGCGGCGCTGCACCGTCCCTGGACCTCACCCGCTACAACTACGGGCAGCCGGTGGTGGTGACCAAGAACCCTCTCGCGGATCGCGGTTCCCAAGTCGACACCCTGCAAAAGGGCATCTACTTCCAGGACCAGATCAAGTTCGACGAGCACTGGATTCTGCTGCTTGGCGGGCGCCACGACTGGGCCGACCAGAGCACCGAGGTCTATCGCACCTCGAGCACCACCCATCAGGACGACGAAGCCACCACCTGGCGCGCCGGCCTGGTGTACAAGGCCGACAATGGCCTGGCGCCGTACCTCAGCTACAGCGAATCGTTCTTCCCGGTGGCCGGAACCAATACGGCAGGGCAGGCGTTCGTGCCCACCCGAGGCAAGCAGTACGAGGTTGGCATCCGCTACCAGCCCGAAGGCAGCGCCACGCTGTTGAGCGCGGCGGTGTATGAACTGTTGCAACAAAACGTCCTGACCCCGGACCGCAATGACAACGACGCCTTTGTACAGACCGGTGAAGTGCGTTCACGCGGCCTGGAGCTGGAAGCCAAGACCGAGCTCAACCCCAACCTGAGCCTGATCGCTTCCTACGCCTACATCGATGCGCGCATCACTAAAAGCAACGCCGCTGCAGAAGTCGGCCAGCGCAGTGAAGACACGCCTTATCACCAGGCTGCGCTGTGGGCCGACTATCGCCTGGCCGAGCTTGGCCTGCCGAAGCTGCGGGTCGGTGGCGGTGCCCGCTACAAAGGCACCACCCAAGCCTCTCAGGTCCCTTCGGACATGCCGGCCTACACCCTGTACGACGCCCGGGCCAGCTACGAGATCGACGCCAACTGGGAGGTGGCGGTCAACGCCAACAACCTCACCAACAAGCGTTACACCTACTGCGAGTTCGCCATCTGCCGCTATGGCGATGAGCGGCAACTGGTGAGTTCTGTGACGTACCGCTGGTAAGTGCTTCGGGCGTTGCTGCGGGAGCGGTAGAAAGAGGTTTGCCTCGGGCCGTGCCGATCCCTGGCACGGCCCGAGGCGTTTTGGCGTTAGCGGTATTGCGCCGCCACTTCCGGGGCAGGCTTGCGTTTACGCCCGGCGGTCAGTTGGTAGGCGATGGCCAGCCAGATAAACCAGGCCGGCATCACGCACAGCGCCAGGCGGGTATCCGGGCGCAGGGCCAGCAGCCCCAGGACGAACATCAGGAAGCCCAGGGAGAACCAGGCCACGGGCACGCCACCGGGCATTTTGTAGTGCGAGCGGGCGTGCAGTTCCGGGTGCTTTTTGCGGTAGGCGATGTACGACGCGAGGATGGTCGACCAGGTGAAAATCACCAGGATCGCCGACACCGTGGAGACGATGGTGAAAGCGGTCATGACCTCGGGCACGATGTACAGCAGCAAGACCCCCAGCAGCATCAGCAGGGTGGTAAAGGCCAGGCTGATGACCGGCACGCTGTGGCGTGACAGGCGCTTGAACAGGCGCGGGGCGTTGTTCTGGTCGGCCAGGCCGAACAGCATGCGGCTGGCGGAGAACACACCGCTGTTGGCCGAGGAGGCGGCGGAGGTCAGCACCACGAAGTTGACGATGCCTGCGGCGGCCGGGAAGCCTGCAATCAGGAACAGCTCGACGAATGGGCTCTTGCTGGGGGACACCTGCTGCCAGGAGGTCACGGCGATGATGCAGGCCAGGGCCAGCACGTAGAACAGGATGATGCGCAGCGGGATAGCGTTGATCGCCTTGGGCAGGGTCTTGTGCGGGTCACGGGTTTCGGCGGCGGCGGTGCCGATCAGCTCGGTGCCGGCAAAGGAGAAGATCGCCATCTGGAAGCCGGCGAAGAACCCGAGCAGCCCATTGGGGAAGGCGGCTTGGCGGTCCAGCAGGTGGCTCAGCGAGGCGGTCACGCCGGAGGGCGAGACAAAGGAGCTGGCGATCAGCACCAGGCTCACGGCAATCAAGGTGACCACGGCGATGATCTTGATGATGGCGAACCAGAACTCCACTTCGCCGAACAGTTTCACCGTCAGCACGTTGAGCGCGAACAGGGTCAGCATCATGGCAATGGCGGGCATCCAGGCCGGCACGTCGGGGAACCAATACTGGAAGAACCCGCCCACCACCACGGCATCGCCCACCACTGCCACGCTCCAGCTCAGCCAGTACGACCAGCCGAGAAAGAACGCCGCACGCGGGCCCAGGTAAGCGCCGGCGAAGTCGGCAAAGCTCTTGAAGTTCAGGTTCGACAGCAGCAGCTCGCCCATGGCGCGCATCACCAGGTACACGAACAGGCCAATGATCATGTAGATCAGGATGATCGAGGTGCCGGACATGGCGATGATCTTGCCGGAGCCCATGAACAGCCCGGTGCCGATGGCGCCGCCCATGGCCATGAGCTGGATATGACGGTTATGCAGGGTGCGTTGCAACGCTGGGCGCGCGGGGGCGCCGAGGGTATCTGGAGTCATCTCAAAACCTCTTGATTTTATAGTTGTCGAGTTTTGGCAGGAAAAAGGTCGGGGGTGGTTGGGCCTGCTGCCGGTGGTTTTTATCGGGGCAGTCAGGTGGATCGGGGCCTGGCCCATGAACCCGGGCGGGAACGTGCCGCCCTGTTCAGGGACGGGGCCGTCAGCCGGCGGCTACCTGGCGCGTCGGCACTGCCGTGGCGCTGGGTTGCAGCAGTTGATACAGGTCTTTGATGTTGGTCGGTGTGGGCACCAGGTGGATCGACTCGCCGATGGCCTGAGCGCGGGCCTGGTCGTGCAAGTAGCGCAGGGAGGAGAAGTCCTCCAGGGCAAAGCCCACCGAGTCGAACACCGTGACCTGGGCCGAGTCCTGGCGGCCCGGTTCCAGACCCTGGGCGATGCGGAAGTACTCGGTCACTGGGAAATCGGCGGGCAACTGCTGGATATCGCCTTCGATGCGGGTCTGGGGCTCGAATTCGACGATGACTCGGGCGTTGCGCAGGATGTCGGCGTGCAGTTCGGTCTTGCCTGGGCAATCACCGCCCACCGCGTTGAGGTGCATGCCGGGCTCGATCAGCTCCGGGGTGAGAATGGTCGCGTAGGCCTTGTCTGCCGTCACCGTGGTCACGATGTCGGCGCCCTTGACCGCGTCGGCCACCGAGTCGGCGATGCGCACCTTGAGGCCCGGCCAGGCTTGCAGGTTGTGCTTGAGCTTGTGGGACGCCTCGACGTCGATGTCGAAGATTCGCAGCTCGTTGATGCCGAGCATTTCGTGGAAGGCGATGGCCTGGAACTCGCTCTGCGCGCCGTTGCCGATCAGCGCCATGCTGCTGGCCCCCTGCGCGCCAGGGACTGCGCCACCAGGGCGGAAGTCGCGGCCGTGCGCACGGCGGTGGTCAGGGTCAGTTCGCTGAGCAGCAGCGGGTAGCCGCTGTCGACCTCCGCCAGCACGCCAAAGGCCATGACGGTCAGCAGATGACGGGCCGGGTTGCCGGGGTGGCCGTTGACGTACTTGAACGCGTATTGCTGGCCGTCGTCGGCGGGCATCAGTTCGATGACGCCGGTGGCCGAATGGTTGGCGGTGCGCGGGGACTTTTCGAACGCCTGCCAGCGCAGGTAATCCGCGTGAATGTACTGAGCCATTTCACGGATGGCCCGGCCGATGCCCAGGCGCGAATACAGGGCGGCGGCGTGATCCACATCGATGAACAATGTCATGGGGTTTTCCCTCGGGTTCGGAGCGTTGAACGCCGCGTAGGGGCGCGACGCGGGTGGGTCAGCGCTGGGCGTGGCCGTGCAGCACATTGACGGCGTTGATGCCGATCTCATCGACCATGTAGCCGCCTTCCATGACGAACAGCGTGGGTGCACCCACCGTGGCGATGACTTGGCCCATGCCGAGGAAGTCCTCGCTTTCCAGGAGGAAGTGGCTGATGGGGTCGTCCTTGAACGTGTCGACCCCAAGGGACACCACCAGCAACTCTGGGGCGTACGCCCGCAGCTGGGCGCAGGCCTGGACCAGGGCTTCGCGGTAGTGCTGCCAGGTGGTGTTTTTCGGCAGTGGCAGGTTCAGGTTGTAGCCTTCGCCGGCACCGCTGCCGCGTTCGCTGGCAAAGCCCGAGTAGTAGGGGTAGGACACGGCCGGGTCGCCGTGCAGCGAGACGAACAGCACATCGTCGCGGTCGTAGAAAATGTTCTGGGTGCCGTTGCCGTGGTGGAAGTCCACGTCCAGCACCGCGACCCGCTTGGCGCCCTGAGTGATGGCGTGTTGCGCGGCGATGGCGGCGTTGTTCAGGTAGCAATAACCGCCCATGTATTCCCGTGCGGCGTGATGGCCCGGCGGGCGGCACAAGGCAAAGGCGCTGTCCTGGCCTTCGTCGATCAGGGCCAGGCCGGTGAGGGCGATGTCGGCGCTGGTGCGCACCGCGTCCCAGGTGGTGGCGGTAATGGGCGAGCCGGCGTCCATGGCGAAGAACCCGAGCTTGCCGTCGATAAACTCCGGCACCTGCTGGTTGGCCAGGTCGCGCACCGGCCACACCAGCGGCAGGGCGTCATGGCTGCGCCCGGTGGCTTGCCATTCGCCCCAGGCGCTTTCCAGGAAGCTCACATAGCGTTCGCTGTGGGCGGCCACATAGCAGGCGCGGTCAAAGCGGCGGGGCGCGATGATCTCGCCGAGCGCCACATGTCGGACCCGGTCGCGAACCGTATCGGCGCGGCTGGGTTGCTCGAAGGAGGGCTTGAGCACCCCGTCCTTCAACTCGGTGCCATGGTGCAAACGGTGGGAGTCGCTGAAGACTGTAAGCATGCTGATCGCATCCATTGTTATTGTCCGGTGCAAATATTTTGTTCCGGCATGGCTGCGAAATCTTTGCTTTTTGTTTGTGTTTAATGCGATTTTTGAGTCATATTTTTCTTTTTGGTGGCCTGATATGAGAAAAACAACTCGGCATGTCGCGCTCGACGAAACCGACCTGGCAATCCTCTCGCTGTTGCAGCAGGACGCGAGTATTTCCAACGCCGAATTGAGCGAGCGGCTGTCCCTGAGCCTCACGCCCTGTTGGCGTCGACGCAAGCGCATGGAAGAAGAGGGGGTGATCAAGGATTACCAGGCCAACCTGGACCGGCGCCTGCTCGGGCTGGACATCATGGCCTTTGTGCAGGTGCGGTTTGCCACGCACTCCGACCAGACCCCGGATGACTTCGAGACGGTGATCATGGGCCTGCCGGAGGTGCAGGCCTGCCACAAGATCACCGGCGACGCCGACTACCTGCTGCAGGTGCTGGCCCAGGACCTGGACAGCTACAGCGACTTCATTGAGCACGTGCTCAGGCGCCAGCCGGGCATTGCGTCCATTCAGTCGAGCCTGGCGCTGCGGGAGGTCAAGGCCACCAGCCGCCTGGCGATCCCCGAGCCGCAGCCCGGGGGCCGACGTTTGGCCGGGGAGCGATCTGCGGACCGTCCTTGAACCGCAGATGCTGGCGGCTGGGGCCATGACGCCCCGCGCCGTGCTCGCCTTGCCAGCGCCGGGGGGCTGTCAGTGATCGCTCTTGCCTAGACCCAGTGCGCCGAGCAGGCGACCGTTCAGCCAGTTGGTTTTCGCCAGTTCGATGACCTCGTCGCCACGCCCGCTCATGACCGCCTTGAGCATGTACAGGCTGAACCCCTTGGCCTGTTCCAGCTTGATCGCCGGGGGCATGACCAGTTCCTGCTTGGCAGTGACCACGTCCACCAACACCGGGCCGTCATGGGCCAACGCGGTGCGCAGGGCGCCTTCAAGGTCTTCGGACTGCTCCACCCGCAGGCCGAGAATGCCCATGGCGTTGGCCATGGCGGCAAAGTCCGGGTTGTGCAGGTCGGTGCCGGTGTCGAGGTAGCCGCTGGCTTTCATTTCCATGGCCACGAACCCTAGCGATGCGTTGTCGTAGACGATGATCTTCACCGGCAATTTAAGCTGGGCCAGGGAGATGAAATCGCCCATCAACATGCTGAAGCCGCCGTCCCCCGACAGCGAGATTACCTGCCGCCCGGGAAACGCCGCCTGGGCGCCCATGGCCTGGGGCATGGCGTTGGCCATGGAACCGTGGTTGAACGAACCCAGCAGGCGGCGTTTGCCGTTCATCTTTAAGTAGCGCGCGGCCCACACCGTGGGGGTGCCGACGTCGGCGGTGAAAATCGCGTCCTCGTCGGCCAGTTCGCTGAGCAAGCGGGTCAGGTACTGGGGATGGATTGGTTGGTTGGCGGGAGAGGGCTGGGCCAGTTCGTCCAGGCCCTGGCGGGCCTTGGCATAGTGCGCCAGGGATTCTTCAAGGAAGCTTCGGTCGGCCTTGTAGGGCAGGCGCGGGAGCAGGGCGGCGAGGGTTTCGCTGACATCAGCGGCGATACCCAGGTCCAGGGTCACGCGGCGCCCGAGGGCCTGCGGGTCGCGGTCGATCTGCACCACGGTGGCGTCGCTGGGGTAGAACTGGCGATAGGGGAAGTCGGTGCCGAGCATCACCAGGGTGTCGCAATTGAGCATGGCGTGGTAGCCCGAGCTGAAGCCGATCAGCCCGGTCATGCCGACGTCGAAGGGGTTGTCCCATTCCACATGTTCTTTGCCGCGCAGGGCATGCACCACTGGTGCGCCCAGGGCCTCGGCCAGGGCCACCACCTGATCGTGGGCGCCGGCGCAGCCACTGCCGCAGAGCAGGGTCACGGCCTTGCTCTGGCTGAGGATCTCCACCAGCCGGTCGAGGTCCGGGGGCGCGGGCAGGGTGCGTGGCGCGCGCAGGGGCGTCCAGGGTTTTTGCGGGCTTGGGACCTCTTGCAGGGCCACGTCCCCGGGGATCACCACCACCGCCACGCCGCGGTTGAGCAGGGCACTGCGTATGGCTCGGTGCAGCACCTGGGGCATTTGTGCCGGGTTGCTGACCAGCTCGACGAAGTGGCTGCACTCCTTGAACAGCTCCTGGGGGTGAGTCTCTTGAAAGTAGTTGAGGCCGATTTCCGAGGACGGAATCTGCGCGGCGATGGCCAACACCGGCACATGGTTGCGCTGGCAGTCGAACAGGCCATTGATCAGGTGCAGGTTGCCCGGCCCGCAACTGCCGGCGCAGACCGCCAGTTCGCCGGTGGCGGCCGCGTCGGCGCCGGCGGCAAAGGCCGCGACTTCCTCGTGGCGCACGTGCATCCACTGGATGCTGTCCATGGTGCGCAGCGCGTCGGTGAGGCCATTGAGGCTGTCGCCGGTCAGCCCCCAGATGCGTTTGACGCCGGCTTGTTCAAGGGTGGTCGCCAGTTGCTGGGCAAGGGTGGTGGTTGCCATGGAGTTCTCCAGCCGGGTAAGGGATGTCGTTCGCTGAAGAAAGGACCGCCATCGCGGGCCGATGATTCCGTTTAATTGTCGCCATGCGCCAAGCGTTGCTGCAGCAGATGGAGGTGAAGGCAGCGCCGCGGCTGTTCTTAAAACTTTGAAATGATTTCCCGCTGGGGGAAATGTGACCCGCGCCTGTAATCTCCAAGTCCGTTTTTTCTTTCAGGATTTGCATGAACACCCGTTCGGAGCCTCCCAGTTGTCGCCACTCGCGCGCACACAGTTCTAACCTCGCTCAATCCGCCTCGCGGCCTTCGCTCGCTCAGCGGTTCGGCTGCCTAGCCGGTCTACCCTTCATTCGACGCTCACCCACCCTTGCCGGGTCTGCCGTGCAACGTTGCCCCATCGTTCGCCGTTCGCCCAGGGTTGACGCCTGGTCGTGCCTGGCCGTCTGAAATCACTAGAGAGATAGCGTCGTTTATATGGAATGGATTGCAGACCCCACGGCCTGGCTTGGCCTTCTGACCCTGATTGTCCTGGAGCTGGTGCTGGGCATCGATAACCTGGTGTTCATCGCCATCCTGGCCGACAAGCTGCCACCGGAGCAGCGTGACCGTGCGCGGCTGATCGGCCTGTCCCTGGCGCTGCTGATGCGCCTGGGCCTGTTGGCAAGTATTTCCTGGATGGTGACCCTGACCCAGCCGCTGTTCGAGGTGTTCGACAAGAGCTTCTCGGGCCGTGACCTGATCATGTTGTTCGGCGGTGTGTTCCTGTTGTTCAAGGCCACCATGGAATTGCATGAACGCCTGGAAGGCCACGTCAGCCAGCGGACCGGTAATGCTGCCTATGCGATGTTCTGGCCGATCGTGGCGCAGATCGTGGTGCTGGACGCGGTGTTCTCCCTGGACGCGGTGATTACCGCCGTGGGCATGGTCGAGCACCTGTCGGTGATGATGATTGCGGTGGTGGTGTCCATCGGCGTGATGATCGTTGCCAGCAAGCCGCTGACGCGCTTCGTCAACGAACACCCGACGGTGATCATGCTGTGCCTGGGCTTCCTGATGATGATCGGCTTCAGCCTGACCGCCGAAGGCCTGGGCTTCCATATCCCCAAAGGCTACCTGTACGCGGCCATCGGCTTCTCGATCCTCATCGAGCTGTTCAACCAGGTCGCCCGTGCGCGGCGCAAGAAGTCCATGCAGGGCCTGCGCCCCATGCGTGAGCGCACCGCCCATGCGGTTCTGCGCTTGCTGGGCGGGCGCAAGCTGGCCGCCGAGGAGGTGGGCGAAGAGATTGCCGACCTGCTGGACAACGGTGAGGAAAACACCGCCGAGCTGTTCGACCGCCGTGAGCGGGTGATGATCAGCGGTGTGCTGCAACTGGCCGAACGGCCGATTCGCACCCTGATGACGGTGCGTGCCGATGTGGATTACATCGACCTGGCCGACAGCCCGGAAGTGATCCGGACCAAGCTGATGCATTCGTCCTACTCGCGCCTGCCGCTGATTCGCGACGGTGCGGTGGATGAACCCCTGGGGTTCGTGCACAAGAAGGAGTTGCTCAAGGAATACCTGGCCGGCAACGAGCCGAACCTGGAACACCTGGCGCGTCAGGCGATCAACCTGCTGGACAGTTTTTCGATCCTCAACGCCCTGGAGCAGATGCGTAAGGCCTCGACCCACATTGCCTTTGTGATCAACGAATTCGGCGACTTTGTCGGCGTGTTGAGCATGACCGATATTCTGGAGTCGATTGCCGGCGAGCTGCCCGATGCCAGCGAAATCGAAGGGCCGGACATTGTCGAGGAGCAGGGTGGTTTTGTGGTCAGCGGTGCCTTGAACCTGTCGCAGATCCGCCAGCGCACCGGCTTCCAGGCCGAAGCCACCGAGGACTACCAGACCCTGGCCGGCTTGGTGATGAGCCTGCTGGACCGTCTGCCGGTCAAGGGCGACCGCCTGGAGTGGCAAGGCTGGAGCCTGCAGGTGGCGGCCGTGGAGGAGCGACGGGTGACCCGAGTGCTGCTGTCGCCGTTGGCGCCGGTGCAGGGTGTGGAAAGCACGCTGCCTTGATGGCCCCGAGCGCGGTGTGAGCTGCGCTCGACCCTGTGCTGAGGCTGCCTGGCGAGCGGTTCAACGAGGTCGGGTAGCTGGAAAACTGGCGACGTTAAATTGGCGATAATCGCCATTTGTCGGGAGATGAAAAAACGCCTCAAGAGAGGCGTGTCAAAATGATGTCACTCGCGGTTACTATGCGCCTCAGACCGCAGGCTCCATCAGAGAGCCGCGGCAACAACGTTGGGTTACTGGGGAGCACAGATGATGGGACGAGGTTTAGTGATGTACGCCTCAGGGATGCTGCTGGTATTGGCGGCGTTCGCCATCGTCATGCTGACGCTTCTGGGCTGACCGCTGATGCGTTGAATTTCGTTATCGTTGAAAAAGGCATCCCTGGATGCCTTTTTTAATGCCTGTCAGTTCGGTTGACGCACTTTCAGGGCCACGCTCTCGGCGTTGAAACGACGAGAAGCGGCAGCCACTTCCTTGCTGACCACGGTCTTGCCGATGGGCGCCAGGGCAATCCCGGCCAGCTTCAAGTGCTGGATCCCGAACGGGATGCCGATGATGGTGATAAAGCATGCCAGGGCCGAGCACAGGTGCCCGATGGCCAGCCAGATGCCTGCCACCAGGAACCAGATGATGTTGCCGATCAAGCCCAGGCCGCTGGTGCCCAGGTCCTCTCGGTTATTCAACTCTTTGCGGCTGATGGCCTCCTTGCCGAACGGGAAGAACGAGAAGCTGCCGATCACAAAACAGGCTCGGCCCCAAGGGATGCCGATGATGCTGATAAACGCCAGCAGGCCATAGAGCCACCAGAGCAGGCCCATAAACACGCCGCCGAGGATAAACCAGAGAAAATTGCCGATTGCACGCATTTGCCGCTTCCTTGATTGCAGATGGATTTCACGGGGCGGAGGGTAGCGGATGTACACCCACGGGGAAAAGCTGGTCGGTCAATTCCTCGATCTTTTCCTGCGCATTGATAAATTTGTCCATGCGTGCGCCGCCGGATTGCGAGTTGTAACTGGCGCTGCCGATGGGCTTGCCGTCCTGATACACAGTGATCTGCGCCATGGCCATGTACAGCGCCATGTCCCACCGCCACAGGCCGATGTACTGGCTGGACAGCGGGCAGGCGTCAGGCTGGGCCGTAGAAGGCAGGGTCAGCACCTCGAAACCCTTGTTTTGCAGGGCCTGACCATAGGCCTGGGTGAAGCCCTCACGTAGTCCGGTAGCGGGGATCAGGCATATTTTGCTACCTGCGGCGGGCGTCGGGTTCACCGGTGATACGTGCTGGGTAATGCTGCAGGCGGTCAGCAGCGAAACAACGCCAAGCAGGAGCAGTGAGCGCATAAGAACATCCATGTGTCGGTCGCCAAGGGGGGGGGCGGGGTGGCCATATGCTATCCATTCAGGTGAAGGGCGCATAGGCACCGGCCAAGCCAATGTGACCATGGGCGAGCGCAACCCGACCTTTCGCGCAGGGCCGGTGACGGTGCTGGAGTTGGGCGGGGCCATTGCGCCGAGCTCGGGCCTGTAAACCGACGGTGCGCTCTCCTTGGTCGCCGGCCTGCCGGAGCATTGGGCCAGCGAACGTTGGTAGAGACCGTTGAGGTTTTTACGACGTGGGCAACGGCGGTTGGCTAAGCACCCCCAGCAACACCGGTATGTCCGAATCCTGCGCCGCAAAGTGGACCGTCACTTCACCTGTACCCGCTCCAGTGATCACCGCCGTGGCCTGGACGTGAAACGGCCCTATGCGAATGACATTGCTGGCCAAGTCCTGGGCCTGCCCCAGGCTGTGGGCGGTCAAGGTCATGTTGGGCCGAAAGCCGACCAGTGCCCCTTTGGGCAGCAGGCCGATGGCGCCGTTGGCGCTGAAAAAATCGGGTGCGGTCGCCGGCAGCGGGTACCGGCCGGGATCGAACAGCGCCGGGTTGAACCAGGCACCAGGGCTGAGGGGAAAGCGCCCAAACTGCTCCACGGACAGATCCATCTCGACCCAGGTATCGCCCGTCGGAGGCGAGGTCGATTGCAACGATGTGTTCGGGCGCCGCTCGATAAAGGGCGGCCATTGCGCTCCGCCCAGGGTTTGCCCCAGCAAGGCGGGTTGAGGCACGGGCGACACGCGGATGCGTGCCCGGTGCAGCAATCGTTGGCGCGCGCGAGGGCCCTTGAGCACCGCGGTGCTGTTGCGCCAAGTGGGCAGTGTCTGGTCCCAGTTGTCCAGGCGGTAGCTGGGGCAAAACAAGGTGCTGGCCTGCGCTGCGTTGGCGGCCATATTGACGGCGGTCGGTTGTTGCAGGGAGGCCAGCTGGTATTGCTCCAGCGCCATCGGCAAGGGCGCCACCGGGATAGCCGGCGACGTGCCGGGCGCGGCCGGGTGCAACGGCGGCGCGCTGCTCAGCAGGTAGTCGAGGTAGACCCCGTAGGCGGAAAACAGGTCGCTGTGTGGCGAGTAACTGGGCGTGGGGGCGGGGATGGCATTGCCCAGTTGGTAGATGCTCCAGTTGCGGATCCCGGGGTCTGCGCTGCCCAGGTCACTGAAGGTGTTGATGGCGGTGATGGACAGTAGTTCGCCGCTGGCGACCTGTGCCCACTCGGTGAGGGTCTGTTGGTACAACTGCCAGATCGAGGAGTCGTTCGGCACGAGGCAGGCTCTTTGTGGTGCGTTCGACTCCCCCTTGGTTGTCGTGGCCAAGGGGGAGTCGGGCAGGGGCTAGACGCCGAGTTTATTGCTGATAACGCCGAGTAGGATTGGCACGGTGCTGCTCAGTGGGCCGATAGTCACCGAGGCGGAGGCATCGTTGAACTGGATGTCCTGCTTGCTGCCGTTGGTCGAGGTGCTCAGGGAGCCGAGACGGAACGGACCGATGCCGATCGATGTGGTGGTGTTGGCTTGCCAGTTGCTTTTGACGTTGCTGTAGTCATTGGCGTTCATGGTCAGGGTCACCGTGGGTTCAAAACCCAACACCACTTGGGTAGCGATCGCGGACAAAGCGCCGCCGTCGCCGAAAAATGCCGGTGCGCCGGACTTCAGACGGTTGTGATTGAGGGCCACCAGGCCGGCATCCCACCATTGCCCTGGCGCGATGAAAAAGCTGCCGAGCCCGGTGAAGTCCACTTGCAGGGAGAAGTCGCTGCTGCTGGTGTTGATGCTGGTTTTCTGGCCGCTGGTGGAGCCTCCCAGAGAGAAGTTGAAGAAGTCGCCGAACAGGCTGGCATTGGCGGAGGCGCTCCAGCCGAACTGGTCCAGGCTGTAGGAGTTGCTGCTGGAAGTAATGCGGATCGACCCTCCGGCTTGGTGCTTGCCCGCGACGCTGGCGGCTTGCCACTCGCTGTATTTGGTACCGAATGCCTGGAGGGTGTAGGACGGTGCCAGTGAGAAAACCAGGTCGCTGGTGGGCGTTGGCGCGTTGCCGCCGATCGTCACCGGCTGGGAGCCTGGTGGGGCGATGCTGCCGGAGGCCACCTTCATGTTGAAGGCATTCTGGCCCAGCAGGCTTTGCGCGCCGTTCAGCCCAACTTTGGTCCTGGCTTGCTGGAGGACGGTGTAGCCGGGGCCGTAGACCTGGATCATCAGGCTGTCATAGGCGCTGGCAGCGCCGATCAGTGCATTGTTCGCAGAAACATAGGCCGGGTAGTTTTGCCCCACCCAATCCTGGAAGGCCGGGATGTTGGGGAAGATGTTTTTAGCCGTGTTATAGGCGCTGAAGGCTTTGCCCTGGGCAGTGGTGAAGGTGTCTTGCGCCGAGTTCAGATTGGCGGTGGCGATGTTCACCTGGCTGGTCAGGTTCGGGTTGAGCACGGCGCCCGGATCGATCCAGTCGAGGAAGGTGGCATAGCTCGAAAGCAGGCTGCTGCCGGCCGAGTAGGATGGGCTGTTGGCCGGCACCACATCGCCGAGGCCATGGATGTAATAGTTGCCGACGGCGGGCTCGCTATTGCCCAAATCGATATTGAGGGTGGTCGAGCCAGCACTGAATTGTTGCTGCGGGCCAATGCCAGCCGGCAGGGCGATTGCCTGCAGCTCTCCCATCCATTTTTTCCACAAGTCCAGCGTATCCACATTAGCCATGTCGTCTTGCTCCATATCGGTTGGGAAAACCGCGCATCGTGGCCACTGCCACGACCTCCAGTAGCGTTCGATGGGGTGCATCCATCGCTCGCCGGGAACAAAAGACTAAGGGTTGGTGGTGTGCGTGAATCTGCGCCTGCTGCTGATTTGCGGCCTCCAGGAGGCTGATTTCCCATCGGTATGTTTACCGATGCCTCCGGGCATTAACACCAGCCTTCGCGCAGGGCATAGCGGGTCAACTGGGCAATGCCCTTGATCCCCAGCTTGCGCATGATGTGCTCGCGGTGGGTGCTGACGGTCTTGCTGCTGATGTGCATGCGCTCGGCAATGTCCCGGGTGGTCAGGCCCTCCACCAGCAACTGGAGGATCTGCCGTTCCCGCGGACTCAAGGGAGGCCCTTCACCACCGGGTTGTCGGGCGGGGTTCGAGCGCTGGCTGATGACCATCGCGGTGGCGATCTCCGGGGACAGGTAAAACTTGCCTTGGGCCACGGCCTGCACGGCCTTGAGCAACTCGTCCACGGCGCAGTCCTTGAGCAGGTACCCCGAGGCCCCGGCGTCCAGGGCGGCACTGACCCGGCGTTGCTCGCCGTGGGCCGAGACGCAGAGAAAACGCGGCGCCAGAGCCTTGCGTTGGGCGCGCAGCATGGTGTCGATGCCGTTCAGCAGCGGCATTTCAAGGTCGATGATCACCAGGTCCACAGGTTGTTCGGCGATCAGCGCCAAGGCTTCCAGGCCATTGGCCGCGTGCCCGACGATTTTCAGTCCGGGCTCCTTGCCCAGTAACGCGGCCAAGCCCTGGCGAAACAGCACATGGTCGTCGGCCAACAGGATGTTCATCGGGCTGGGCGTCATGAGGCACCCCGTGCTGCGCGGCCGAGCGGTTGGCCTGGCACCAGCAGGTGCACGCGAGCGCCCAGGCCTGCATTGCCCTCCAGCACGAGCGAGCCCTGCAGGGCTTTGAGTTGCAAGGCGATGCTGCACAGGCCGAAGCCTCTGGACGAGCCCCTGACCCCCGGTGGAAAGCCACAGCCGTTGTCTTCGACGCTCAGGGTCAACTGCCGGTCCCGATAGGTGCAGCGCAGGGTGGCCTGGGTGGCGCCGCTGTGCTTGCGCACATTGCTCAGCAACTCCTCGGCCATGCGCAACAGGGCCTTGGTGGTGTCCGGGGGCAATGGGCTGTGAAGGTGCTGCAGCTCCAGGGTGATGGGCGCAGCGTCGGGAAAACGCGCCCCGAGTTCACGAACCAGCCTGGCCAACCCTTGTTCCAAGGGCGGCGGTGCCTGGTTGCCGAGGTCATGCAGCACCCGACGCAGGCTGCTGGAGGCTTCGCGGATCAACGCTTGGACCTCTTCGACCAAGGGTTTGACGTCGCTGGCGGCAACCTGCTCCCCCAGTTCGGCCAGGCGCAGTTGGGCCAGTGCCAGATGCTGTCCGGCGTGATCGTGCAGTTGGCAGGCAATCCGCAGGCGTTCGTGCTCCAAAGGGGACGGGCAGGCAGGCGGTGGGACACACTTGGGGTGGCGTGACATTCCATGTCTCCATTGACGACGTTTAGGTTCGTGCGCAGTGCCCGAACAGGTGCAGTGCTGCTGGCCTTCCTGGCCATGGCCGCCGTTGTGCGGGAGGTGGCCAGGAGGGGATGGGTCGAGGCAGTGTCGAGAGGTTGCGGTTGCCGCTCAGAGTGCGCCTGTTGCCCTGTGCCGTGAATGTCCGGTGCCGTTCGGGGTTCCCTGTTTCGAACGGGCTGTGTTGAACCGGGCTCGGCCGACTGTGCTCCGGCGATGGGGCAATATCCTGGCTGGCGATTCCTCCGGCAATGAAGCTCGAGGGGGAGGGCACGCCTGCTTGGCCTGCCCTGGCCCGAAGGTGGTGATGAGGTAACGGATAATGGCTAATTGAAATTAAGCTGGGCGAGTGTAGCGTGGGTTTTGTGGCCGGGTGAAGCCGTTATACGCCCGCCGGCTGGGGAATTTTGTAAAGGTTTCGAGACAATGGAGACGCACGATGGCGCCACCTGGACTATCGAGCCGCGCAACTCGGCGGGGCCGGGCCTTGGCTCGTCTGCCAGGGGGTCAGCTCAACGTCAGGTAGGTGAGAGGCAAGGTGTTGCTGACCTTGATGTCTCGCAGGGAAATGTTCGAGCAGATACTCAGCACACCGGGCAGTTTTCTCAGGACTTTTTCCACGAAGCGGCTGTAGTCGTCCAGGTCCCGGGCCACCACCTGCAATAGGAAATCGGCTTCGCCCGTGGTGTTGTGGCAAGCCAGGACGTTGGGGCAGGCGATGATGATGTTTTCGAACTCGGCGGTGACCTCTTCCCCATGCTGGGTGCAGGCGATCTGCACAAAAGCCATGACCCCCATGCCGAGCTTTCGGCGGTTCAGCAAAGCCTGGTAACCCTCGATCACCCCAGCGTCTTCCAGGCGCTTTTGCCGACGCCAGCAAGAGGCCTCGCTCATCCCCAGTTGCTCGGCCAGCTTGGCATTGGACAGCTTGCCGTCCTGCTGCAGGCGGTCGGCAATGGCGGCGTCCAGTTTGTCGAATTTTTCCACCTGCAAGATCCTTTCAGTAACGGCTGGAGATCTGTAAGGCTATTTCGAGTTCTTCGATTATTCAACGGCAAATAGAAAGGTAAATTCACTCAGCGTCTTCATACTGATGAAATGTTTCAGATAAGGAGTAGTTCATGAAAGCAGTGGTTTTCGAAGCATTCTCCGCGCCGCCAACCATCCAGACCGTCGCCGACCCTACGCCCGAGAATCACGGCGTGGTGGTCAAGGTCATGGCCACCGGCGTCTGCCGCAGCGACTGGCACGGCTGGGTCGGGCACGACAGCGACATTGAACTGCCCCATGTGCCCGGGCACGAACTGGCAGGGATTGTCGAGGCGGTGGGTAAGGACGTGACCCGCTGGAACGTCGGCGACCGCATCACCGTGCCCTTTGTCGGCGGTTGCGGCGCTTGCCCGGAGTGCAGTGCCGGCCACCACCAAGTGTGCGACCGGCAGTTCCAACCCGGCTTCACCCACTGGGGCTCGTTTGCAGAATACGTGTCGTTGCACCAGGCCGACATCAACCTGGTTGCACTGCCCGAGAGCCTGGATTTCACCACTGCCGCCAGCCTGGGGTGCCGCTTTGTCACCTCGTTTCGCGCCGTGGTCGACCAGGGCCAGGTCCGCGCCGGGCAGTGGGTGGCGGTCCACGGTTGTGGCGGCGTGGGCTTGTCGGCGGTGATGATTGCCAGCGCCATGGGCGCCAACGTAGTGGCCATCGACATCGCTGAAGACAAGCTGGAACTGGCCCGCAGCCTGGGCGCGGTCGCCACCGTCAACGCCAACCAAGTGGCGAACGTGGTGGAGGCCGTTCGTGACATCACCCAGGGCGGCGCCCACGTCTCGCTGGATGCCCTGGGCCACCCCACGACCTGCTTCAATTCCATCAGCAACCTGCGTAAACGCGGCAAGCATGTGCAGGTTGGGCTGATGCTGGGCGAGCAGAGCACGCCGATCATTCCCATGAGCACGGTGATCGCCAAGGAACTGGAAATTCTCGGCAGCCACGGCATGCAGGCGCACCGCTACGACGCGATGTTCGCCATGATGCAGTCGGGCAAACTGGAGCCACAGAAACTGATCGGCAAGACCATCAGCCTGGAACAGTCGATCGACGCGCTGATGAACATGGACAAGTTCGAAGTGGCAGGGGTAACGGTGGTCAATCGCTTCTAAAACGTGGGGGCGGTATTGCTCATCAGGCCGGTCGCTGACCCACGTAGGAGCCGGCTTGCCAGCGATGCCGCCCCCGATATCCCTGGCAAAAAATCTCCCAGCCCGTCTTTACATCCACCCTCCCATTCCTCATCATCCGCGCCGTCTACGTTTCGCTGCTGACCAGACAATTCCAGCCACCAATCGGGTGGTTGTTTTGTTGCGTCCAAGAAAAGCAGTTGAAAATGACCCAGACACCTCTCAAAAGAATTCAGCACAAGCTCGCCCGTTCCGGGGTGGCCATCGAACGCCTGAATCCCAACTCTCTTTCTATCTCTTCGACCAATGCTGCCGGGCTCAAGGTGGATTTGCTGCTGCCCGAGAACTTTGCCATCGAAGAAAAAGCCATCCTCCAATTGATGGATTTCGCCAAGGTCGCCCACCCCCATGGCGGCGAGGTGAAGTGCGCCTGCGCCACGCCCGACTTCCACACCGGCAGCCCGATTCCGGTGGGCAGTGTGATTGTCACCAGCCACGACATGGTGGTGCCGCAAGCCATCGGCACCGACATTAATTGCGGCATGCGCCTGCACAAACTGGGGTTGAACTACGAGCAGTTCATGGCGCAAAAAGCCAAGTGGACCGCCCTGGTACGTGGGGATCTGCTGGAGGGCACGCGCAATATCCCCACCAGCCCAACGGCCATGACCGCACTGTTTCAAGCGGGACTGGGGGACTTCTGGGCCCAGGTGCAGCAGCAGGACCCGATCGGGTTGTTTGCCGGGGCGGATTTCGCCCAGTTACAGCGTGAGCTGTCGGGCCTGCATGAGTCGTCGTTCGCCCGAGGCAGCGCCGACTACGCGCCGGAAGCCTTGCAGGACCGTTCGCGGAAAATCCTCCGCGACCCGGGCCTGGGTTCCCTGGGGGGCGGCAATCACTTTGTCGAGATCCAGGTGGTCACCGAACTGGTGGACCGCCAGGCCTGTTTCGCCCAAGGCCTGTCTGTGGGGCAGGTGGTGATGATGATCCACACCGGCTCACGGGACGTGGGCTTCTATGTCGGCCGGCGCTGGATGGACAAGGCCAAGGCCCTGTGGCCGTTGGGGATCAAGCACCCTGAATCGAAAATCTTTGCCCTGCTTGGCGACATGGCCGATGAGTACCTGTTGGCCATGCACAGCGCTGCCCATTACGCCGACGCCAATCGGGCGCTGATTGCCGAGATGGTGCGCCAGCGTACGCGGCAAGTCTTTGGTGCGGGCATCGAGGCGCCGCTGATCGTCGACGTGCCCCATAACATCGTGCTGCGCGAAGAAGACGGCAATGTCCACCGCAAGGGCGCCACACCGGCCTACGCCGGGCAACCGCTGCTGATCCCGGGGAGCATGGGGCACGATTCCTACCTGCTCACCGGGCTGGGCAATCAACGCTGGCTGCGCTCGGCCAGCCACGGTGCGGGGCGCTCCATGTCCCGCAGTGAGGTGGTGTTCAAAGCCAAGAAGGACAAGGCCTTCCTCGGCCTGCAGGGCGTGGAGTGCATCACCACCAAGGAAGAACGGATGATCGAAGAGGCACCGGGCGCCTACAAGGAGATTGGCCAGGTGATCCAGTCCCAGGTGGAAGAGGGCACGGTATCGGTGATGGCGCGCTTTTCGCCGATTTTGACCTTCAAGGCCTAACACACACCCTCGTTTTGGGTCTGTACGCACATCCATTGCTGTGGGAGCTGGGCGTGCGGATCAAAAGCCAGAACACACAAAGGCATCTGAGAGCGTTCAGTGAGCGCTGGGGAGCGGCGGTTTGCTGCTCTGGCCGCGATCAAGCGTTTTTTTGAACATTCAGAAGTGCCTGATGTGTCGGTGACTTGGGCGAATCTAGTATCGACATCCGTTGAAGGGCCAAAAGGCTGGTGGCCGCGCAGCAAGGACGAGAGCGGCTACCAGGACCTGCTCCTCTAATCCCGATTTTTACTTGAGATACACAACATGGACGTTCGTCAGTTTGCCTTCCTGGCTCGCCAGCCTTCTGCTGCCCTGCAATCCCGGCATTCCTTCTGGGGCCTGCCAAAGCGCGGACTGGCCTTCATGCTGGCCAACCTGATGTTCTGGCAGCCGCTGTGGGTGATGGCCGACGGCATCGTGGTCAACGGCAGCGGCACCCGTCTCGGCCAGGCGGGCAATGGCGTGCCCATCGTCAACATCGCCAAGCCCAATGGCGGCGGCCTGTCCCACAACAAGTTCAGCGATTACAACGTTGGCTCGCAGGGGGTGATCCTCAACAACGCCACGAGCCGCACCCAGGAAACTCAGCTCGGTGGGATCATCCTCGGCAACCCCAACCTGGGCGGCCGTTCGGCCACGGTGATCCTTAACGAGGTCAACGGCG
>NZ_JALQCX010000044.1:0-3268 GCF_023241665.1 Pseudomonas morbosilactucae
GCACCTTGTGGCACAGGGTTCAACGAAGTGTCGAGGATATGGGTGTAGAGGTTGGCGATCGGCTGGCCAATCGGCACGCTGTCCAAGCCCTCGTCCACGCAGGTCCAGTGGGTGACGTCGATGGCCGCTTCGGTCGGGCCATACAGGTTGTACAACTGGGCTGCCGGCAAGCGCGCAAACACCTGCAACTGCGCATCCACCTGCAGGGCTTCGCCACTGCACATGATTTGCTTGAGGTGGGTGCAGCGTTCAACACCCGGCTCATGGATAAACACCTGGAGCATCGACGGCACGAAGTGCAGGGTGGTGACCTGGTGACGTTGAATCGTCGCGATGAGTTTTTCCGGTTCGCGGTGTTCACCTGGGGCCGCGATGGCCAAACGAGCACCGGTCATCAGCGGCCAGAAGAACTCCCACACCGAAACGTCGAAGCTGAAAGGGGTTTTCTGCAGCACGGTGTCGCTGGCGTCCAGCGGATAGGCCTCTTGCATCCAGGCCAGGCGGTTGTGCAAGGCGATATGGCGGTTACCGGCGCCCTTGGGTTTGCCGGTGGAGCCGGAGGTGTAGATCACGTAGGCAAGGTTTTCCGCCAGCACTTCGATCTGCGGGTTGGCGTCGCTGTAGGTGCTGACATCCGCCTCCAACAGCAGCGTTTGCCCGCCAAACACCGGCAGGCCAGACAAGAGAGGCTCCTGGGTCAGCAGCAAGTCAATGCCACTGTCCTCGAACATGTAGCTCAGGCGATCCTGCGGGTACTCGGGGTCGAGCGGCACGTAAGCGCCGCCGGCCTTGAGGATGGCCATCAAGCCGATGACCATGTCCAGGGAGCGCTCGGCGGCAATGCCGACCATCACTTCGGGGCCAACGCCCAGTTCGATCAGCTTATGGGCCAGTTGGTTAGTGCGACGGTTGAGCTGGTCATAGGTCAACTGCTGCTCGCCAAACAACAGGGCAATCGACTCCGGCTTGAGTGCCGCCTGTTCTTCAAACAGCTGATGCACCGGCGACGTGTTGGGATAGTGGGCGGTGGTCTGATTCCAGGTGCGCAGAGCCTGCTGGATTTCCCCAGCCTCCAGCATCGACAACTCGCCGATCTGTTGTTGCGGTTGCGCAACGATGGCTTTGAGCAGGTTCAGCCAATGCCCCGCCATCCGTTCAATGCTCGAAGCATCAAACAGATCGGTGGCAAAAATCAGCGCAGCTGACCAGCCTTCTGCCCCATCAAAGGTTTCCAGCGTCAGATCAAACTGGGCGGAGTGCCCTTCCCACTCCAGCCCTTCAACCTGCAGCCCCGGCAATTGATAAGCAGTGTCCGGTTTGTTCGCGTCAGCGCTTTGATGGTTGAACAGCACCTGGAACAAGGGATTACGACTTAGATCACGCTCAGGCTGCAGCACTTCCACCAACTGTTCGAACGGCAGGTCCTGATAAGCCTGGGCTTCAAAAGCCGCTTGTTTGACCTGCTGCAATAGCTCGACAAAGCGTATTTGTCCGCTCACTTCAGCCTTGAGCACCTGGGTGTTAACAAAAAAGCCGATCAGGCGTTCGATCTCGACGCGGTTACGGTTAGCAATCGGTACGCCGACGCGGATATCGCCCTGCCCGCTGTAGCGATGCAACAAAGTCTGAAAAGAAGCCAGCAACAACATGAATGCCGTCACACCTTCACTCTGCGCCAGGCGCTTGAGCCCTGCGCTCAACTCAGGCGTGAGTGGAATCTCAAAACGGCCGCCCTTGTAGCTTTGAACAGCTGGACGCGGATGGTCAGTCGGCAGTTCCAACACTGGCTGCTCACCGCCCAGTTGTTGGGTCCAATACTGCATCTGGCGCTCACGCTCGCCTGCATCCATCCATTCGCGCTGCCAATGGGCATAGTCTGCGTACTGGATAGCCAGGGGTGGCAAGCTGACAACCTCATCCCGGCTGAAGCCGGCATACAGTTGAATCAGCTCATCGACCATGACCTGCATTGACCAGCGATCCGACACAATATGGTGCTGGGTCAGAACCAGCACATGTTCATCCTCGGCCACTGCCAGCAGATCGACCCGCAGCAACGGTCCGGTCTGTAGATCAAATGGCTTTTTTGCCTGGTTCTCAACAAAGGCCTGAATATCGGCCTGACCCTGAGGCCCCACTGCAAGGCGATGCTGTGCAATGGTCAACGGCATCTCGGCGTGAACAATCTGTGCGGGCCGTTGATCCTGCTGGGTAAAGGTCGTACGCAAGGTTTCATGACGTGCGATCAACACATTGAAGCTGCGCTCCAGCACATCGACATCCAGTTGACCACGCAGATGCAAGGCCGTGGGCATGTTGTAAGTGGCGCTATCGGGCTCCAACTGCCAAAGAATCCACTGGCGCTGCTGGGCATAGGACAAGTCCAGAGCCTTGCTGCGATCGGCCAGAGTGAGGGTGGTTTGCGGCGTCTGGTTGCGACCCAGTGAGCCGACAAAATCCTTGAGTGAGACCGTCTCGAACAATGCCCTGAGAGACGCATCGACATCCAGCGCCTGGCGAACACGGGAAACCACCTGGGTGGCCAGCAAGGAGTGCCCACCGAGCTCGAAGAAGTTATCGCTCAAGCCCACTTGTTCGATGCCCAGCACTTCCTGCCAGATCGCGGCCATGCCCTGTTCAAGAGCGGTCTGCGGGGCAATATATTGCTGCTGCAATTGCCCGGCATCCGGCGCCGGCAAGGCCTTGCGGTCCAGCTTGCCGTTGGTGGTCAGCGGCAATTGCTCAAGGAACAGCACATGGGCCGGCACCATGTAGTCCGGCAGGTTGTCCTTGAGCTGGGCCTTGAGGGCGTCGCGCTGTTCGGCTTGTACCTGCTGATCGGCTCTGAACCGCGTCGGCACGATATAGGCCACCAACTGCTGGCTGCCCAAATTCTCTTGGGCCAGCACCACCGCCTCACGCACACCTTCCTGCTCCAGCAGGCGTGCTTCGATCTCCCCCAGTTCGATCCGGAAACCGCGGATTTTCACCTGATGGTCGATACGCCCGATGTACTCGATCACCCCGTCGGCGCGATAACGCGCCAGGTCGCCGGTGCGGTACAGGCGACCGCCGTCACCGCCAAATGGATCAGGGATAAAGCGCGTGGCGCTCAGGTCGCCCCGGTTCAGGTAACCCCGGGCCAGGCCCGCACGGCCGACGTACAGTTCGCCGGTGCAGCCACGCGCCACCGGGTTCAGGTCAGCATCCAGCAGGTACCAGGACAGGTCCGGGATCGGCTCGCCGATCGGGCTTGCAGCGACCTGAT
>NZ_JALQCX010000045.1:0-26950 GCF_023241665.1 Pseudomonas morbosilactucae
GCACCTTGTGGCACAGGGTTCAGCGAAGTGTCGAGGATATGGGTGTAGAGGTTGGCGATCGGCTGGCCAATCGGCACGCTGTCCAAACCCTCGTCCACGCAGGTCCAGTGGGTGACGTCGATGGCCGCTTCGGTCGGGCCATACAGGTTGTACAACTGGGCTGCCGGCAAGCGAGCAAACACCTGCAACTGCGCATCCACCTGCAAGGCTTCGCCACTGCACATGATTTGCTTGAGGTGGGTGCAGCGTTCAACACCCGGCTCATGGATAAACACCTGGAGCATCGACGGCACGAAGTGCAGGGTGGTGACCTGGTGACGTTGAATCGTCGCGATGAGTTTTTCCGGCTCACGGTGTTCACCTGGCGCCGCGATGGCCAAGCGAGCACCGGTCATCAGCGGCCAGAAGAACTCCCACACCGAAACGTCGAAGCTGAAAGGGGTTTTCTGCAGCACAGTGTCGCTGGCGTCCAGCGGATAGGCCTCTTGCATCCAGGCCAGGCGGTTGTGCAAGGCGATATGGCGGTTACCGGCGCCCTTGGGTTTGCCGGTGGAGCCGGACGTGTAGATCACGTAGGCAAGGTTTTCCGCCAGCACTTCGATCTGCGGGTTGGCGTCGCTGTAGGTGCTGACATCCGCCTCCAACAGCAGCGTTTGCCCGCCAAACACCGGCAGGCCAGACAAGAGAGGCTCCTGGGTCAGCAGCAAGTCAATGCCACTGTCCTCGAACATGTAGCTCAGGCGATCCTGCGGGTACTCAGGGTCGAGCGGCACGTAAGCGCCGCCGGCCTTGAGGATGGCCATCAAGCCGATGACCATGTCCAGGGAGCGCTCGGCGGCAATGCCGACCATCACTTCGGGGCCAACGCCCAGTTCGATCAGCTTATGGGCCAGTTGGTTAGTGCGACGGTTGAGCTGGTCATAGGTCAACTGCTGCTCGCCAAACAACAGGGCAATCGACTCAGGCTTGAGTGCGGCCTGTTCTTCGAACAGCTGATGCACCGGCGACGTGTTGGGATAGTGGGTGGTGGTCTGGTTCCAGGCGCGCAGGGTGTGCGTCATCTCCGACGCGTCCAGCATCGGCAACTCGCCGACCGCCAATTGCGGCTGGCTCACCACTGCTTGTAGCAAGTTGAGCCAATGCCCCGCCATCCGTGCCACCGTCTGCGGGTCAAACAGGTCTGCGCTGTACTCCAATGACGCTTCAATCCCTTGGGGCGAATACCCCACATCCAGCGACAGCTCGAATTTGGCTTCGCTCAATCCCGACTCAAGGAACGCCACCTGCAGGTCGCCCAAGCGTAATTCACCACCGGCTGCGGTATTGACACGCCAGTTGAACAGCGTCTGGAACGCCGGGTTGGCGTGTTGGCTACGTTGCAGTTGCAGGTCTTCGAGGATCAGTTCGAAGGGGTATTCCCCATGCTCTAGGGCGGCTAGGGTCTGCTGGCGCAAATCGCGTAAAAAAGCCAGGACCGGTTGCGTCGGTTGCAGGCGCGCGCGATAGATCTGGCTGGTAACAAAGAGCCCTACCAGGTCGTGGGTCTCACTCAGGTTTCGGGTGGCGTTGGGCAGGCCTACGGTGAAGTCGTCTTGCCCACTGTAGCGCCCCAGCAGAAGTTGCCAGGCCCCCATCAGCACCACCAGCGGGGTCAGTTGATGGCGTGCACAGAATGCCTCGATTGCTTGGCTCAGTGCGGTTGGCAGAGCGAGATAGTGATAGGCCGCAGGATGCCGCTGGTTGCTCTGGCGAGGACGATCAGTGGGCAGCTCTAACGGCAGGATTTCACCTCCCAGGTAGTGCTTCCAGTATTCCCCGCTGGCCACCTTCTGTGGGCTGTCCAGATAGACCTTGCGCTGCCACAACGCATAGTCGCTGTACTGGGCTTCAGGGCGCGGCAAGGCACGGGGGTCGCCCTGGGCCGCCAAGCTATAGGCCTGCGCAAGGTCCTGCATGAGGATGGGGTTGGACCAGGCATCGGAAACGATATGGTGCATGGTCAGCAGCAGCACGTGGCTCTGCTCTTCGAGGGTGAGCAGGGTGGCGCGGATCAGTGGCGCCTGGGTCAGGTCGAACGGGCGAGCGGCCTCCTCGCGGATTCGGCGTTCCAGGTCTTGTGCATCTGCGCCTGCTTGCAGATGACCGAGGTCGATCCGCTGAAGTTTCAGGCGGGCGGCGTGGTCGATGCTTTGCAGAGGTACGCCGTCGATCTCTGCAAACCGGGTGCGCAAAATATCGTGACGATCAACCACCTTCTGCAAGGCAGCTTCCAGCACCGTCGGGTCGAGTACACCCTTGAGTTCAAGCGCGCGCGGTAGGTTGTAGGCCGAACTCTGTGGGGCAAAGTTTTGTAGGAACCACAAACGATGTTGGGCAAACGACAACGGGACGGGGCCAAGGGAAATCCCTGATTGAAAGCTCGGCGTGGCGTCCTCATCGGCGAGAAGCAATGCCAGCATGTCGTCTTCAAGGAGTTGGCTGATCGGAGTCATGGTCGATTCTCAACGGTATTCGGCGGAAAAGGTTTGCTAAGAAGACGAAGGTCCAGACCAGGGATTTAGCTGCCCGGCGCTGTTGGCGGGGGCCGTGGGGAATAAAAAAGGCGTCCCCGAATGTTCGGGGACGCCTTGGGAGGTGACGAAAGCGTGTCGGGCCGGCGTGCTTTCAGAGCTCGCGGGCGACCCGGAAGCCGAGGAAGTCGCCGCGCACATCGCGATCGCGGTTGTTGCGATTGCCCGAGCGGGAGAACACGGGGGCTTCGCCCCAGTCGTTGCCGCGCATCATGGCGGCGATGCATTCGCCGTTGTTAGCGTCCATCCAGGCGCTGCCGTCCGTGGGGGCGCCAACGTAGTTCGGGTGGTAGCAATCGGCAGTCCATTCGTAGACGTTGCCGTGCATGTCGTAGACGCCAAAGGCGTTCGCGGGGTAGCTGCCCACTGGTGCGGTGTAGCTGTAGCCGTCCTTGGGACCGTAGGTGTTGGCGTGTTTACTGATCTGGTATTGCCCTTCTTCATCGAACGGGAAGGGGAATGGCCCGGTAGAGCCGGCCCGGGCGGCGTATTCACGCTCGGCTTCGCTGATCATGCGGTAGGTGTGCCCGGTCTTTTTCGACAGCCATTGGGCGTAGGCCTGGACATCGTAGTAGTCGACACAGACCGCCGGTTGGCGAGGCCCTTGTTCGTAGCGTGGCTTACTGGCCTGACACAGGCGGCCGGGGCGTTTGTCGCCGTCCTTGATCACCACGCCGGTTTCGCGGATGTAGGTGTCCAGTTCGCCGGCCGTGACATGAAAGCGGCTGATCGCGAAAGGCTTTTTGAAGGTCACGGTGTGTTGCGGGCTTTCATCGGGCTCCTTGCCCACTTCTCCTTCGGGCGTGCCCATGACGAAACTGCCCGCCGGCAGTACGACCATTTCCGGGCAGTTTTTGCAGTCTTTGAATACCTTGCCGGTTTCGGGGTGGCTGGCGGCATGGGCGCTCAGGCTGAACAGGCTGCCGATCAGGATGGTGAGCGAGTGAAAGATGACGGGTTTCATCGAAAATGACCTTGTAGTGTGGAATAAGAACGGCGCTTCAGGCCTTTAACCGCTTGCTGAGCATCAGCATGACTTGGTCGATCTCGGCCTCGCTGTTGAGCAGCCCGGGTGCCATGCGCACCACCGGACCGGCATCGCGGTACACGGCATCCACCAGCACGCGGTTTTCGATCAGCCAGGCGGCGGTGGCGTCGGTGTCCAGATCTTTGCCGCGGAAAAAGGTGAAGCCGGCCGAAAGCTCTGGACTCAGCGGGGTCACCAGTTCGATGGACGGGTGTTCCTGGAGGCGTTGCTTGAGGTAGCTGTTGAGTTCGTGGATACGTGATTGCACGGCAGCCTTGCCCAGTTGCAGGTGCAGTTCGAAGGCTTTGCCCACGGCCCAGCGGTGCTCGAAGCTGTGATAGCCGCCCGGGGTCATGGTGGTGGCGAAGTTATTGTCCTGGGAAAAGGTGGCGACCATGGGCGTCAGGTGTTCGAGCTTTTCCGAGCGCGAGCAGAGGATGCCGGTGCCCCGTGGCCCGAACATCCATTTATGGGTGCCGGCCATGAAGAAGTCGCAATTGAGGTCGGCAAAATGGATGTCTTCGACCCCCAGGCCATGCACGCCATCAACGCAGTAGAGGATGCGGTCTTTCTCGTCGCGGTTGCGGTTCTGCTCGGCCACCAGCTTGCCGATTTCCCCGATGGGCAGTTTCACCCCGCTGCCCGAGTGGACCCAGGTCATGCCCAGCACCCGAGTGTTCGGGCGGATATTGCGCGCGATGTTGCCCAGGACCTCGTCGGTGCTGACCTGATGGGCCGACTTGAACAGCTCGAAGGTCCTCACCTGGGTGCCATCTCGTTGCTTGCGGTACTTCAGGGCGTTGCGTGCCGAGTAGTGCTCGTGAACGGTGGTGAGGATTTCCTGGTGCGGCTGCACCTGGATGCCCCCGTAGACCAGGGCCAGGCCTTCGGTGGTGCTGCCGGTGAGGGCGATCTGCGCGGGCTTGATGTCCAGGTAGCGGCCCACCCAGTCGCGGACTTCACCCTCGCGCTTCCAGGTGAACTGGCTGTCGTAGTCCATGGCCAGCGCCGGGTTGCGATCGAGCACGGCACGGTAGCCTTCGATGGCCTGGCGCACCGGCTTGGGGTGTGAGGTGATCAGGAAGTTCGACAGGTGCACGTAGTCCGGATCGAGGTCGAACAGTTGTCGCAACTGGCCCCATTTATCGGTGCTCGACGGGGCCGCGGACGCGCCAGCGGTTTGGCTGAAAGCCTGGCCGGCAAAGGGGAGGGCGGCCGCGAGCAGGCTGGCCTGCTTGAGAAAGGTTCGACGATCAGTCACAAAAATATCTCGCTGTGGTGAGCTTACTGGGCGGCAGGTGAAGGTTGGGCAGCGGCCACTGGGTCGGCCAGTTGTTCGACCTTTTCCCAGACCCGCAGGTAGTTCTCGCCCCAGAGCTTGGCGATGTCGCTGTCTGAGTAGCCACGCTGGATCAGTTCGGCGGTGACGTTGCGGTTTTCTCCGACGTTCATCCAGCCCTCTACACCGCCGCCTTCGTTGAAGTCCGAACCGATGCCGACATGGTCGATGCCGATCTTTTTCACCACGTAGTCAATGGCATCGCCGTAGTCCTTGAGGCTGGCCTTGGGCTCTGCGTCGATGATGTCGTACAGGGCACTGGCGTATTCGCCGAAGCGGCTTTCCGACCAGATGGAAATCACCGCGTCCCCAGGCATCAGGGCGTTCTCCAGGCCTTGCAGGGGCGGCAGGTCAAAGCGCTTGCGCAGTTCATTGAGCTTGTCGATCGATGGCTGGGAGAGTGGCTTGAGGTAGGTGGAGAAGCCCACCACCTGCACCACGCCGCCGGTGGCCTTGATGGTTTGCAATTCCTTGTCGCTGAGGTTGCGCGGAATATCCACCAGGCCCCGGGGCGCCGAATGGGAGGCCACGACCGGGGCACGGGTCAGGGCGGCCACGTCATTCAGGGCCAGGGTCGACATCTGTGACACATCGATCACCACCCCCAGGTCGTTCAGACGCTTGACCGCCTGTTTGCCGATCGGCGACAGGCCGCCGAGGGCGTCGCGGGTGTCATTGAAAAATGGCAATGGACGCGAGGAGTCTGCCCAGTGGTTGTTGGCCACGTAGCTGAAGCCGAACAGGCGCATGCCACGGGCGGTCCATTGGTCCAGGCGGGTCAGGTCGTCGCCCATGGTGTAGGCATTGAGCAGGCTGATGACGATGGCCAGCTTGCCCTCGCTGGCGATACGCCGGAAGTCGGCCGGGGTGTAGGCGATTGCCACTTGATTGGGGAAGTCGCGCACCAGGCTCTGAATGATTCGATAACGAATGTCTTGCTGATGGCGTGCCTCCTCGACAAAGCCCGGAGTGGGGCGATGGGGGGCGTTGGGGCCGGCCCAGATTTCCGGCCAGGCAAGGATGCTCAAGGCCGCGCCGGACATGCGCCCGCGTCCGGCCTTGACCAGGTCGAACTGGCGGCGCCCGTCCTTGTCCGCCTCGGTGCCTTCAGTGCCGAAGTCCAGCGGCACGGTGATGTGGCTATCGAAGGACAGGATGCGTTCCTGCAAGTCGTTGGCGTGTTTGACGATCTCGTTGGGGTAGTTGACGCGGCCTTTCCAGTAGAAGTGCCACGCTGCGCCAGCACCGATGCCGACTGCGGCAATGACGAGCAGGAGCAGGCTCAGATAGAGGGTTTTTTTACCAGACAATTTGATCATTGCTATCCCAGTCGCAGGCGGGCGGATGACGAGATCGGCCGAGAGGCGTGCGTGAAGGCTGCTTCGGCCAGACCTTTTGTGAACTTCTATCCGCGATAAACGAGCCGGCGACCGGCAAATTTAGCCGGTGGGTAGTGCCATGACGGTAAATTTCCCCGCAAATCCAACGTTCTAGGTAGATGCGACGCGCCACTGAAGATAGGTAGAGCGATGAGGTTTTCTCGAAGGGGATTTTTGACCGGGCTGGCGGTGACGGGGGCGGCCATTCCGGTGGCGTTCTATACCCAGCAGGAGTTGTTGCGCAGAGACAAGCGGGAGCAGGAAGACCGGGAAATCACTCCCGGGGAAGCCACCCTGGCGCCAGTCGTCGCTGCCGGCAACCGCCTGGCCGATCACCTGCGGGGCGTCTGGGATATGCAGTTGCTCGATGCCCATGGGTTGGAAGGCTTGCCCCGTACCGGCTGCGAGTTATTGCTGGATGTGGGCCCCACCGGACGCGGGATTCGCGGTTACCTGGGACGCCCGCAGAGCTTGCGCGGGCAAGGGCAGCCGGAGTTTTTCGTCGCCGGCGACTTGGTCAATGGCGATGGCGCCAAGATCAGTTGGCGGCTGTTCGCCGGTGGTCAGATGAACGGGGCGCCGAGTCACGAATGTCACCTGCTGCTGGACGAGGTCTGGGCCGAGTGGGGCAATGCGGGCAGCGGTTCCCTCAGCGGCAGTATCGAGGTGCTGGATCGCTCGAAACTGCTACCGGCCAATGCCTTGCGCTTTGTCGCGCGCAAGCGAGCGTTTCCCGAAGCGCGGGAGCGCACGCCATTGCAGCCCGATCTGCTGGAGTGGCTGGTGGCACCGGCCCATCGGCTTTACCACCAGCTCTGGCATGCCTCCCGCGATCGCTGGCACTCCCTGCCCAAGGACAAACGCCACAGCCTGCGCGGCCTGGGCTGGCAGCCTGGGCCCCTGGACAAGGAGCGCGGAGCTCGCGGGCGCCGCAAGCATCGTAATGGCTCCGGCGTCGACTTCCTCTTTATGCACCGGCATATGCTGGGCCAGGCCCGTGCTTTGCAGCCGAGCCTGGTGTCCTGGCCGCGAATGCCGTTGCCGCCCAGTTACATCGAACATGATCGTCAGGCGTTTCTGCGTTATTACGACAACCATGACGGCTGCTCCGTGCCTCCGGCCTGGATCAGCGCTGGGGATCAGGAGTTCACCGAACTGCTCCATGGCCTGAAAAGCAATGAGGGCTTCTACAGCAACTTCCAGGTATGGGAGTCGCAGTACCAGGACCCTGAGTACCTGGCGCGCATGACCTTGGGCGAGTTTGGTTCCGAGATCGAGTTGGGGCTGCACGACTGGCTGCATATGCGCTATGCCAGTGTCGCCCGGGACCCCTCCAATGGCATGCCGGTGATGGAAGCACGGCTTTCCTCGGACTTTGCCGGGCGCTGGTTCGAGGCGCAGAACGATTTTCTTTCGGACCCTTTTTCCTCCCACGTCAACCCAGTGTTCTGGGGCTTTCATGGCTGGATCGACGACCGTATCGAGGACTGGTTCCGGGCCCATGAGCGGGCTCACCCGGGTGAGGTGCTGCGTCGTGACGTCAACGGTGTGGCCTGGTTCGCACCGGGTCGCTGGGTAGACATCGCCGATCCTTGGTTGGGCCCTTCGACCCACGGTTGCGGCCCGCTGGGCACGGTCGTGGGCGATGCCTCGCTGGAGATGGATGTAGAACTGATGAAGCTGGCCTTGCGCATCGCCCTGAGCCGTGACGCGGAGGTGCCCGACCTGCTCAAGCGGGCGCCACGCCGTCCCTGGTACGCCCAGCACCTCAAGCGTTAGTCGCAGGTGCCGGGCACCGGATGTGACCCACAAAAAAAGCGGCTGTTGGCCGCTTTTTTTGTGCCTGTTCGATCAGGCCGGTTGTGCCTCGGCGCGGACTTTGCCGGTGTCCATGCGCACCAGCTGGTCAGCGATGTTGAAGTAACGGTCATCGTGGGAGATGACGATGATGGTCTTGCCCAGGCGTTTCAGGTCCGGCAAGAGTTCGGTGTAGAAGATCCGGCGGAAGGTCGGGTCCTGGTCCGCCGCCCATTCATCGAACACCAGCACTGGGCGCTGTTCCAGCCAGGCGTTGACCAGGGCCAGGCGCTTGCGTTGGCCGGTGGACAGGTCGGTGGTGGTGAAGGCGCCATCGCGCACGCTGACCTTGTGGGCGATCTCCAGGCGCTTGAGGTACTGGGTGGCGTCGTCAGGGATCTGCTGGTCGCCTTGTACCACATCGTCGAACAGGTAGTAGTCGGCAAAAATGGTGGTGAAGAGTTGACGATAATCGTCGCGGTTCTCGGCAGTGACGGCTTGGCCATCAAGGTAGATATCACCGGTTTGAGGCGCATAGAGCCCGAGCAACAGCTTGATCAGGGTGGTCTTGCCGCAACCGTTTTCGCCGACGATGAACACGATATCGCCCTGGTTGATCTTCAGGTTGACCGGGCCCAGGCGGAACGGGGTGCTGCCATCCACCACCGGGAACGCGTACTGCACGTTGCGTAATTCCAGGCTTTGGATGTGCTGGTTCGACGCCCCCTTTTCATTGAGCAACAGGTGAGGTTCGGGCGAAGAGAACTGCTCGGACAGTTCGGCGATTCGCTGGAATGCCACTTGTGCCCGGCTCACCAGAGGCAGGACGCTGACCAGATGGTCCAGGGGGCCTTTCATGTACAGCAGCACCAGGACAAACCCGCTCATGGCCGCCTTGTCTGCGCTCGGCCAGGTGTTTTCCATCAGCAGGGCGAGGCCGATCACGATGAAGAACAAGGTCGATCCAAAGGTCTTGGCGATGATGTAGGTGTTGACCGACTTTACCTGGGTGGCGCAGATATGTTCGCTGATCGCCTGGATGCGCTGGGTGAACATGCGGTGCCGGCGTGGCCGGTGAATCCGCAGCTCCTTGGCGCCCTGGGCGATGGCGTTGTAGTTTTTCTGCAGTTCATCCTCGGCCTCCCGGGCCACGGCGAACCCTCTGATGCCGCGGGTGCGGGCGACCACCTGGGCGGCGATGCCGACGCCCAGCGCCACCAGCATCAAAAGGAACAGGGGCCAGGACAGCATTGCCAGGTAACCCATGCAGCCCAGGGTCACGGTCATCGAAATGGTCAGGGGCGCAAAAGCGAAGGAGAAATCGCTGACGGTGTCGATGTCGTGGGTCAGGACCGGGATCAGGCGATGGCTGCGATAGCGTTCGATCTGGTCGATGGGCGCCGACAGGACTTTTTCCCCAAGCTCCTTGCGCAACTTGGCGATGATCTTCTGGCCGACGAAGTTGGTGCCCATGTCCGAGAAGATCGAGCTGAGCAACGACAACACGCACAAACTGGCAAAGACCCACATCACCGCGTGGGTCAGGCCGCCTTGGGTGTTGAGTGCGCGGTTGATGGTGGCCAGCAGCGTGGTGACACTGAAACCGCCGAGGATCCCGAGGGCAATGGCGCCGGCGACGATGGGCCAGAAGGGCTTGAGTAACTTGGAGAGCTCGCGGGTGGCGCTGAGCGAATTGCTGGTCATGAAAACGTCTTCTCTCGGCGAATTAAAGGGCGTGGTCGTCAAAGAAGGCTTCACGTTCCAGGCGCAACAAGGCGGCTTTCTTGTGGGCCAGCTGGATGTCTTTCAGATGGCCGAAACCCTGGGACTTGAGGAAGTCGATCTGCCGGTTATGGTCGATCCGTGGTTCACCGAGGATGCGCTGGGTACGTGGGTCGTCCAGGAACATGTAGTGCATCAGTGAGCGGAACCAGGCCCGCAGTTTGCCGATCCCCTGGTGTTTGTTTTCACCGACCACCACATGCCAGCCGCGGTCGAAATCGGCGACATCGTAGTAAGGTGCGATGCGATCTTCCTTGCACCAGTACACCTCGAAATAGGCGAACGGCTCGTCGTCAAAACAGCCGATCAGCGGATGTACGCGTGGGTCCTGGAGCATGGCGTGCAGGTACTCGGCGTGCTCTTCCAGGCTGCCGGACTGCTCCCAGAAGTACGCCACCTGTTCCAGGTTCATCCAGCGGTTGAAGGCTTCCAGGTCTTTTACCGGGTCGATGGTGCGCAGGGAGAAGGTGGTGTTCAGGCGCGGCAACCAGCGTCGATAGACGTCCCCGGTCGGTTGAGGCGGCCGCTGAGGGTGGCGTTTTTCGCCGGTGAAGCGATAGATCGGCGGCGTGTGGGCGCTGGCCGGCGCGGTGAGCCAGGGCAGGGGCTGCTGCCAGAAGGTCTGGCGCAGGCAGCGCAGTTCAACCTGGCCGTTTTCGGTGTTTTGCCAATGATCGAACAGGCCTTGGCGCACCGCAGAAACGGCGTACTCGCGACTGACGGGCAGCAGCAGGGTCACCTGCTCGCATTTGCTGCGATGGCAGAAACGCGTGGCCAGCAAGGCCAGCAGGGCACTGGCGGGCAGGGTTTCTGGGAAATTGTCGAAGAGAATGCGGCCGTCGACTTCCCGGTAGGCAATCAGGTCGCCGCCGTCGATGCGCAGGCTGCCGCTTTCGGGTGTTTCATCCTGTGCGGTCGCGTGGCGGCCATCAGCCAGGGCCAGGCTGAAAGAGGGAGAGTTCATAAGGTTTCCTATGGTGGGTCGCGTGCGACCGATCAGGTTCTATCCATAGGTAAAGACGAACTGCACCCGCTGATGTTTAGGCGTTTACATCACCTGCCAACCACCCCCCAGGGCTTTGTACAAGGCAATGCTGGCCAGGACCCGTTGCAGGCGCAATTGCACCTCCAGGTCCTGGGCCTGGTACAGCGTGCGCTGGGTTTCGAGCACTGTGAGCAGGTCTTCCGCACCGGCCTGGTAGCGGCTTTCGGCAATCTGGAAGGCCTTGCGCGCTTGTTGCAGCTCTTCGTCCTGCCAGCGCCGTTGCTGGTCGACACCGTCGACGGTGTTCAGGGCTTTTTCCACATCGCCGAAGCCGGCAATGATGGTGCCACGGTAAGTTTGCAGCAGTTCGTCCTGAATCGCCGTGGCCTTGTCGCGCTCAGCCTTGAGCCGGCCGTTGTTGAAAATCGGTGCCGTCAGGCCGGCGGCCAGTGTGCCGAAGGGGTTGCGCAGAATCTCAGGAAAGCGGTCGGCGCCCGACCCCAGGGTGGCGGTCAGGTTGAGTTTGGGCAGCAAGGCGGCACGGGCCACTCGCACATCCGCCTGGGCGGCTGCCAGTTTGGCTTCGGCATTGGCGATGTCCGGACGGCGACTCAGCAGCTCGCTGGGCAGGCCGGCGTTGATGGCAGGCCAGCGTATCTGCTCGAAACCCTGGGCACCCAGTTGGAGATTTTGCACCGGCTGGCCCAGCAGCGTGGCCAGGGTAATCAAGGCCTCCCGGGCTTGCTGCTGATAGAGGGGCAGTTGTCGTTGCTGGGTCGCGACCAGGCTTTTTTGCTGGGCCAGCTCCAGGGCTGTGGCGGAGCCGGCGTCGTAGCGGGTCTGCACCAGTTTCTGGACGTTCTCGGCATTGGCCAGGTTGAGCGCGGCGATCCGGCCTTGCTCCTGCAGGGCCAGGACTTGCATATAGCTGTCGGCGACCTTGCCGAGCAGGGTCAGCTCCACCGTGGCCCGATCGAACTCGCTGGCGCGCAGGCTCTGCCGGGCGCTGTCGCGTGCGGCCGTGTTACCACCCCAGAAATCCACTTCATAGCTGGCGCTCAGGGAGGTATCGAAGTAGTGGGTGGCGCGCTGGCTAGAGGAGGAGTTGAGCTGGCTGTAACCGTCGCCGCGTAGCAGTTGTTCGCGGTTGGCATTCAGTCCGGCGCTGATTTCCGGCAGCAGCGGGCCGCCGGCGATCACTGCGTCGGCCTGGGCCTGGCGCACCCGGGCCATGGCGGCGCCGACCTCATAGCTGCCGACTCGGGCCTGCTCCACCAGGCGGTCCAGTTCCGGGCTGCCGAAGGCTTGCCACCAGGCAGGGAGGTTTTGCGGCACGCTCTCGGATGCTGCCGACTGCCACTCGGGTGGCGGCTGCAAGCCGCTTTGCGGCGGTGCACTCGGGGCGGCGCAGGCACTCAGGAGCAGGCAGGTGGCAAGCAAGGCAAATGGCGGCTTCATAAAGGATTCGCTAGTCATACGCTGGTAAGGGCCGCGACCGGGTCGAGGCGGGCGGCTTTGCGGGCCGGCATGAAGCCGAAAATCACCCCGGTGACCACGGCGCAGGCGAAGGCACCGAGTGCCGCCTCTAGGGAAAAGGCCACGGCCACCTTGCTCAGGGTCAGCGCGCCGCCGATCAACAGCGCCAGGACGATGCCGGTAACCCCGCCGACCACGGTGAGCATCACCGCCTCGGTCAGGAACTGCCGCAGAATGTCCCGCTGGCGGGCGCCGGTGGCCATGCGGATGCCGATTTCCCGGGTTCGCTCGCGCACCGTCATGAGCATGATGTTCATCACTCCGATGCCGCCCACCAATAGGGAAATGGCGGCGATGGCGCCGAGCATCAGGGACAGGGTGTTCTGGGTCCGGGCTTCGGCCTGGATCATCGCGGCGTTGTTGGTCAACTCGTAGTCGTGCACGCCGTTGTGCAGCTTGAACAGCAACTGGTCGATGACCTTTTCGGTGTCCTTGACCTGGCGCGCGTCGGCGGCGGCGATCACCACGTATTCAGGGTCATGGTTGCCGAACAGGCGCACGCTGGCGGTGGTGTAGGGGATCATCACCCGTTCGTCCGCATCCTGTTCGCCAGAACTGGCGCCTTTGGCGGCCAATACGCCGATCACCTGGAACGGCGAGTTCTCGATCAGGATGTACTGGCCCAGCGGATTGCTGTTGCCGAAGAGTTTTTCCCGGGTCTTTTCGCCGATCACCGCCACCGCTGCGCCGGAGGCTTCGTCGGTATCGGTGAAGAAACTGCCCTGGACCACCGGCCAGTTGAAGATCTTCGGGAAGTAGGTATTGGAGCCGCCGACATACAGGGTCAGGTCGACATTGCCGAAGCGCACGCCGGCCTTGCCACCATTGACCGGCATGATCATCCGCACCTGGGGGAGGGTGCCGATGGCGCGGGTGTCGTACAGACTGATGATGCCCGAGGGCGCCCGAGGCGCGGGGGGCTTGCCGTTGAGGTAAATGATGTTGGAGCCGAAGGCGCCCATCTGGGCCATGACCTGGCGCTTGCTGCCTTCACCGACCGCCAGCATCACCACCACCGAGGCGACCCCGATGATGATGCCGAGCAGGGTCAGGGCGGTGCGGAAGCGATTGATCCACATGACCCGCCAGGCCGCCTTGATTGCATCCAGCAGTTCGCCTTTCCAGGCGCCGTTGTGTTCGCTGCCGTCATTCAGGCGTTGGCGCAGGTCTACCGCTTGCAGGACCTGGCCGTTGTTCGGGGTGTTGCGCGGGGCGCCGTCCTGGAGGCTGTCGCTGATGATCTCGCCGTCGCGGATCTCGATGATGCGCTTGGCCCGCGCGGCCACTTCGCGGTCGTGGGTGATGAGGATCACCACATGGCCTTGCTCGGCCAACTCGTCGAGCAGGGCCATGACCTCGGTGCCGCTGTGGCTGTCCAGGGCGCCGGTGGGCTCGTCGGCAAGAATGATATGGCCGCCGTTCATCAGTGCACGAGCGATGGACACTCGTTGCTGTTGGCCGCCGGAAAGTTGATGGGGGCGATTACCGGTACGCTCGGCCAGGCCCAGGCGGGTGAGCAGGGCGGCGGCGCGGGCGTGGCGCTCGGCGGCCGGCGTGCCGGCGTAGATGGCCGGCATTTCGACGTTTTCCTGGGCCGAGCCCGAGGGGATCAGGTGGTAGCCCTGGAATACGAAACCGAAGGCTTCGCGGCGCAACCAGGCCAGTTCGTCACCCTCTAGGTTGGCCACGTGCTCGCCGGCAAACAGGTAGTCACCGCTGGTGGGGCGGTCGAGGCAACCGAGGATGTTCATCAGGGTCGATTTGCCAGAGCCCGAGGCGCCAACGATGGCCACGAACTCGCCAGCCTGGATCGACAGGCTGATACCGCGCAGGACATCCACCCGCGGGGTGTCGATGCCACCATAGGATTTGCGGATGTCTCGCAGGTCGATCAGTGGGGTTGGCATTCAGCCTCCGGTGCCGGTGTTGGGGCTGATCAGCAGGTGGTCGCCTTCCTCAAGGCCATCGAGGATTTGCACGCGCAAGCGATCGCTGACACCGGTGCGAACCTCGCGGTCCTGGACGGTGCCATTTTCCGCCACGACCTGGACCAGGCGATGGTCGGCCTGCTTGCCATAGTTCAGCGCGGAAATTGGCGCGGTGAGCACGTTCTGTGCTCGTTCGGCAACGAAAAACACCTGGGTGGTCATTTCCGCCATCAGCGCACCGTCGGGGTTATCCACGTCCAGCAGTACGGTGTAGAGCACCACGCGGCCGCCGCCGTTCTTGCTACTACTGGTTGGGCTACCGCCGCCCTGGTTGCTTTCATCCAGGGGCTTGGGCGGTACCGGAAGAATTTGCCGCACCGTGCTGCTCCATCGACGGGAGCCGCCACTGAGGGTGGTGAAGTAGGCTTGCATGCCGGGTTTGACCTGACCGATATCGGCTTCCGAAACCTCTGCCCAGACCGTCATGGGCGACAGTTTGGCGATGCGCAAAATCAATGGGGTTCGCTGTTGGGCGTTGAGGGTTTGGCCTTCCCGGGCATCCAGGGCCACCACCGTGCCGCTCATGGGGGCATAGATGCGGGTGTAGCCCAGCTCAGCCTGGTCACTACGGAGGCTGGCCTGGGCCTGGCGAATCTGCGCCTGGAACATGTCGATACGAGCCTGGGTGGCCTTGAGTTCGGCGCGTGCTGTTTGCACGTCTTCCTCTCGGGTCGCGCCGCCGGCGGCAAGGTTTTGTTGGCGTTGGGATTTCTGCCGGGCCAGCTCGTTCAGGGCGCGTTGCTCCTGCAGCTGGGCTTGCAGGTTTTCAATGGAATAGCGGCCGGCATCGAGTCTGGCCTGCTGGGTCGAGGGGTCGATCTCCACCAGCAACTGGCCTTCCTTGACTTGGTCACCCACCTCCACATTGATCTTGTGGATTTGCCCGGAGGCTTGGGCGCCCACGTCGACATAACGACGGGGTTGCAGGGTACCAATGGCCGTCACGCTGCTTTCAATGTCGCCCCGGGTCACTGTCACGGTGGTCAGGCTATCGCGCCCCGCGGGGATGAATTGCCAGGCAGTAAGGGCGAAAACGGGAATCAGGCAAAGTGCGGCAAGCAGGGCGCGTCGGGCGAATCGGGGACGTTTCATGCAGGGTTCCGGCCAGTGTGGGTCCGCCCGTCATTGCGCTGGCAGTTTTGCTGCGCTGGGAATCACGGGGCTGTCATTTGAACGAGGTTGTCAGGGCAAAATTTAGCGCGGTGTCCGAGGGGGGTTTTGCTGAATATGTCGGAGATGAATTTAATCATTTATTTAAATCTAGATGAGAATTACTATAAGTTAGATTGCGTCAAACTGCTATCATCCTGCCCCCTCGCTTCGGGGTTCTGATTGCGTTCAAGGATCGTTGCCGCTCATGTCGCAACCGGGAATCATGTTGGAAAACTACTATCGGGATCTGCTTGCATTTCTGAATGCCAAACTCGGCAACCGTCAGGCGGCAGAGGATGTGGTGCATGACGCTTATCTGCGCGTGTTGGAGCGCTCCAGCGAGGCGCCGATTGAGCAGCCCAAGGCCTTTCTATTCCGTACGGCGCTGAATTTGGTCATCGATAACCATCGTCGCAATGGCATCCGCCAAACCGAGCCGTTGGATGTACTCGAGATCGAGGAGCGTTTTTTCAGCCCTTCGCCGCATACCGCCATCGATCAGGGCCAGCGTCTGGATATGTTGCAGCGGGCGCTCGATGAATTATCGCCGCTGTGCCGGCAAAGTTTCATGTTGCGCAAGCTCGAGGGTATGTCTCACCCGGAAATTGCGGCCACTCTGAAGATTTCCCGCAGCCTGGTAGAGAAGCATATCGTCAATGCCATGAAGCACTGCCGGACCCGCATTCGGCAGTGGGACTCGGCCTGAGTCTTAAATTTTTTTTCATTGTCCTCGTTCCTATTCAACAGACGACCTGCCGTGGCCTGACCCGGCCAGGTCAACCAGGCTTTCCCTCCCCACTCTCAGGGGCAATCCAGAGGACACTGGAAATGACACAGGCAATCGCATCGGCCATCGTTCATGACTTGATCGGCGTTGGTTTCGGCCCTTCCAACCTGGCTCTGGCCATTGCCCTGCAGGAGCAGGGGCAGCGTCACGGTGAACTGGACGTGCTGTTTCTCGACAAACAGGCCGACTATCGCTGGCACGGCAACACTCTGGTCAGCCAGAGCGAGTTGCAGATTTCCTTCCTCAAGGACCTGGTGACCCTGCGCAACCCCACCAGCCCTTACTCGTTCGTCAATTATCTCAAGGCTCATGGCCGTCTGGTGGACTTCATCAACCTCGGCACCTTTTACCCCTGCCGCATGGAGTTCAATGACTACTTGCGTTGGGTCGCCGGGCATTTCCAGGAGCAAAGCCGCTACGGCGAAGAAGTGTTGGCCATTGAGCCGGTGTTGCATCAACAGCAGGTCGAGGCGCTGCGGGTTGTTTCCCGTGATACCCAGGGCGAGCAGTTTGTGCGCACCACCCGCTCGGTGGTGGTCAGCGCCGGTGGTACTCCGCGGATTCCCCTGGCGTTCCAGGCGCTGCGTGACGATGCCCGGGTCTTCCATCACTCTCAGTATCTGGAACGCATGGCGAAGCAAGCCTGTGTCACGGGTAAGCCGATGCGCATCGCAATCGTCGGCAGTGGGCAAAGCGCGGCAGAAGCCTTTATCGACCTGAACGACAGCTACCCGTCGGTGCAAGTGGACTGGATCCTGCGCAGTTCGGCCCTGAAGCCGGCGGATGACAGCCCTTTCGTCAACGAGGTGTTCTCGCCCGAGTTCACCGATTTGATCTACCAGCAGAACACCGCCGAGCGCGAACGGCTGATCAACGAGTACCAGAGCACCAACTATTCGGTGGTCGATATCGATTTGATCGAGCGCATCTACGGGATTTTCTATCGCCAGAAAGTGTCGGGTGTGCCGCGCCATGCCTTCCGCAGCCTGACCACTGTGGAGCGCGCGACCGGTACCGAGTCCGGCGTCGAGTTGGCGTTGCGCAACAACGCCAATGGCGAGATCAACGGGCATCAGTACGACGTGGTGATCCTGGCCACGGGTTACGAGCGCCAGTTGCATCGCCATCTGCTCGAGCCGTTGGCCGAATACCTGGGTGACTACGAGGTCAATCGTGACTACCGCTTGAAGACCGACGAGCGCTGCAAGGCGGGCATCTACATGCAGGGCTTCTGCCAAGCCAGCCATGGTTTGAGCGATACCTTGCTGTCGATCCTGCCGATCCGTTCCGAAGAGATCGCCCTATCGCTGTACGAACACGGCAAATCCCGCGGTCACAGCCGCTCGGTGCATGACGTGTTGTTGGCCACCGCCAGCTGATTCGTGCATCGGCCAGCCGGTCCCTGCCTTGATTCGGCAGGGGCGGCTGGCCGGCTTTTTTTCGCCCTCATCCCGCCGTTCCTGAACCCTCGCTGAAGAACCGTTCAATTCCCCCTCCCGTAGCTCCCCAGGCAATTTACTCGGCCAATAGCGCGGCGTAAGCTTCGCCCGTTTTCAACCAAGCGGAGACCCAGAGTGGGTACTTGTTCGAGTGACAGTAGTCGGCCGGTTCTGTTAACCGGCACCTTCCCGGCAAGCTAACGCGCAGCTCTTTGTCTGTCGTTGCCTCGCCGTAACAGCGAGCAGCGGCATCCCGATCACGGCCCTTACGGCCGGCCTCCCGACGCCTCTCTCTACGACACTGAACAGTGCGCGATGCCCGTCATCGTCGCGCTACGAACTCGCCTGTCATGCCGGTCGGCACGACGGGTGCGGTACCTGCTGCGGGTCTTTCTGAGCTGATCGTCAGGGGACACAGCCATGAACCTCACCCTCTTGAAAGAGTTCTTTGCCGGCTTTCTGCGGACCCGGCATTTCGCCCGCCATTTTCGCCGCCTGGCGTTGCTGGAAAACTTCAGTGACGCCAGCGTCAGTCGCGATGTGCCGCCCACCCTGGCGCACACCCTGGTGGTGGCGGCCAACAGCGATGCGTCAGCGCTGCTGGACCAATTGGGCAGTCACAGTGACGGCTTGAGCGAGGCGGAAGCTGCCGCGCTGCGCGAGCGACATGGCCTGAATGAGGTCGAGCACGAGCAGCCGCTGCCAGCCTGGGTGCACCTGTGGCACTGCTATAAAAACCCCTTCAACCTGCTGCTGACTTTGTTGGCGGTGATTTCCTGGCTGACCGAGGACATGAAGGCCGCCACGGTGATTTTCTCCATGGTGGTGCTCTCGACCCTGCTGCGTTTCTGGCAGGAAGCCAAGTCGAACCAGGCCGCCGATGCCTTGAAGGCCATGGTCAGCAACACCGCCACGGTGATGCGCAGCGGTGCCGCTGCCCAGGCGACGCCGCCGGTGTTTGGCCGTTTCCAGGGGGCGGCCGCTGCCAGCCAGGGGGCTCAGCGGATCGAACTGCCGATCAAGCAACTGGTGCCAGGGGACCTGATTGTGCTGTCGGCCGGGGACATGATTCCCGCCGATTGCCGGGTGCTCAGCGCCAAGGACTTGTTCGTCAGCCAGGCGGCGATGACCGGTGAGTCCATGCCAGTGGAGAAATTTCCTCGCCAGCAGGACGCCGACACCAGCAATCCCCTGGACTTGGACAACATCCTGTTCATGGGCACCAACGTGGTGTCCGGTTCGGCCACGGCGGTGATCCTCACCACCGGCAACAGCACCTATTTCGGTGCCCTGGCCCAGCGTGTCAGTGCCACCGATCGCGCGCCCACGTCGTTCCAGAGTGGGGTCAACAAGGTCAGCTGGCTGCTGATCCGCTTTATGTTCGTCATGGCGCCGCTGGTGTTGTTCATCAACGGTTTCACCAAGGGCGACTGGATGGAGGCGCTGCTGTTTGCCCTGTCGATTGCCGTGGGCCTGACCCCGGAAATGCTGCCGATGATTGTCACCTCGACCCTGGCCAAGGGGGCGGTGTTCCTGTCGCGCAAGAAGGTCATCGTCAAGCGCCTGGATGCGATCCAGAACTTCGGTGCCATGGACGTGCTGTGCACCGACAAGACCGGCACCCTGACCCAGGACAAGATCTTCCTGGCGCGGCATGTGGACGTCTGGGGCGAGGACTCCGATGACGTGCTGGAGATGGCCTACCTCAACAGCTACTACCAGACCGGGCTGAAAAACCTGCTGGACGTGGCAGTGCTGGAGCATGTGGAAGTGCACCGCGAACTCAAGGTCGGCACGGCTTTCCAGAAGGTCGACGAGATCCCGTTCGACTTCACCCGGCGGCGCATGTCGGTGGTGGTGGCCGAGAAGGACCGCCCGCACCTGTTGATCTGCAAAGGGGCAGTGGAAGAGGTCCTGGCGGTGTGCCAACGGGTGCGTCACGGTGAGGCTGAAGAGGTCTTGACCGACACTTTGCTGGAGCGGATTCGTCAGGTGACTGCGGCGCTCAATGAAGAGGGGCTGCGCGTGGTGGCGGTGGCGGCGCGGCCGATGCTTGAGGGGCGCGACACTTACAGCCTGGCCGATGAGCAGGAGCTGACCTTGATCGGCTACGTGGCCTTTCTCGATCCGCCCAAGGAAAGCACTGCCCCGGCGCTCAAGGCCCTGGCCGAGCATGGCGTAGCGGTGAAAGTGCTGACCGGCGACAACGAGCGGGTCACGGCGAAGATCTGCCGTGAAGTGGGCCTGGAGCAACAAGGCCTGCTGCTGGGCAACGACATCGAGGGCATGAGCGACGAGGCGCTGGCCAAGGCGGTGGAGACCACCAACGTGTTCGCCAAGCTGACGCCGACCCACAAGGAGCGCATCGTTCGTCTGCTCAAGGCCAACGGTCACGTGGTGGGGTTCATGGGCGACGGCATCAACGACGCCCCGGCGCTGCGCACCGCCGACATCGGCATTTCCGTGGACAGCGCGGTGGACATCGCCAAGGAAGCCGCCGACATCATCCTCCTGGAAAAAAGCCTGATGGTGCTGGAGGAGGGTGTGCTGGAAGGGCGTCGGACCTTCGCCAACATGCTCAAGTACATCAAGATGACCGCCAGCTCCAACTTCGGCAACGTGTTCTCGGTGCTGGTGGCCAGCGCCTTTATCCCGTTCCTGCCGATGTTGCCGATGCATTTGCTGGTGCAGAACCTGCTGTATGACATTTCCCAGATCGCCATTCCGTTCGATAACGTCGACGAGGAAATGCTCAAGCAACCCCAGCGCTGGCAGCCCGGGGATGTGGGACGGTTCATGCTGTTTTTCGGGCCCATCAGCTCGATCTTCGACATCACCACCTTTGCCTTGATGTGGTACGTCTTCGACGCCAATACCCCGGACCACCAGACGCTGTTCCAGTCCGGCTGGTTCGTGGTGGGGCTGCTGACCCAGACCCTGATCGTGCACATGATCCGCACGCCGAAGATTCCGTTCCTGCAAAGCCGCGCGGCCCTGCCGCTGATGGTGATGACCGGGATCATCATGGCCGTGGGGATCTTCCTGCCGATGGGGCCGCTGGCGCACTACTTCAAATTGCAGGCGTTGCCGTCGCTGTACTTTGTGTTCCTGCCGTTGATCCTGCTGGCGTACATGGCCCTGACCCAGGCGGTCAAAGGCTTTTACGTCCGGCGCTTCGGCTGGCAATAGGGGCTGTTGCCGCGCCTCTGCCTGGCGGCTGGACCGTACAGCGGCCGGGCGGGTGTTCAGGCGCGGTTTTAAGAATGTTCCTAAAGCCAGTGATCGGCGATGTCCTTAGCCTTTTGCCGTTATGCAGGAGCCTGGCATCCGCGGGCCCGGATTTGACTACACAGGGTTATCAACATGGCAAACAAAGCGCTGCGTATCCTGATTGCCGATGAGCAGCATTTTTATCGGATGAGAATCGAGAGAACGTTGAACCAGATGGGCTATTACCGCATCGCGCCGGTGCACAGCCTTGAAGAACTGTTGAGTCTGGTGGAGTACGGGTGCGAGCCCTTCGATCTGTTGATCGTCAACGCCTCCCTGGGCGTACCGTCCGGGCTCGACCCGCTGGCGTTCTGCCAGGACCACCCACTGGTCGGTCATGCCCTTGTCTACGACGGCCACGCGTTATCGTCACCCTCGTTCAACCTGCGCAGCAAGGTGCAGATCAGCCCGGCGCGTTTACCCGACATGCCGGCACTCAAGCGTTTGATGGCCCGGGTGGACCCGCCGCAGGTTCGCGGCGTGACCCACGAGGTGAACTGGATGCCGGCCTTGCATCAGGGCTGGAGGATGCTGTCGCGCTAAGCGCTTAGCTGCAAGCTCGAAGCTTGACGTTTCAAACTCTGCCCCCCACGGCCTCCTTCGGGAGCGTGGGCGTTTCAGGTGGTCGGGCTCGCAGCCCGGCCATGCGCCGCCTTAGAAGTCCAGGGTCGCCGAGACTTTCAGCGTACGCGGTGTGCCTTGGGTCAGGTAGCCGCCGTTGGCCGAGGCCCAGTAGGCCGTGTTAGCCACGTTTTCCAGGTTGGCTCGCAGAGTGATGTCCTTTTCATCCAGCTTGAAACGGTAGCGTGAGCCGAGGTCGAAGCGGTTCCAGGTGGGCAGGCTCAAGCTGTTGCTGGCGTTCACGTACTGGCCGCCGGTGCGCAGCATGCGTGCACTCAGGGCGGCGCCTTCAACTCCCGGCACGTCCCAGTCCGCCCCGATGTTCAACTGGAAGCTCGGCACGCCCACCGCGCGGTTGCCGTCATTGACGCCGTTGACGCTGCCGTCGATGCGGGTCTTCATCACCGTGGCACCGCCCAGCAGGCGCAGGCCGCGCAGGGGCTCGCCATACAGGCTGAGTTCCACGCCCTTGTTCAATTGCTGGCCGTCGACCCGGAAGATTCCGTCCTGGGTGTAGCTGGACGGCTGCTCGATGCGATACACCCCCAGGCTGCCGCCGAAGGTGTCCATGTCCAGGCGTACCCCGGCTTCCACTTGTTTGCTGCGTACCGGCGGGAAAGTGTCCTGGTTGTTGCTGGCGCTGGTCGGTGGGGTTGGCCCCTTGGCCAGACCTTCGATGCGGTTGGCGTAGAACGACACATATTCCCAGGGCTTGAGCACCAGCCCATAGACCGGCGTGGTGATGGACTCCTGGTAGCGGGCGGTACGGGCGCCGCTGGTGGTGTTCCAGCCATCGACGCTGATGGATTGCCGGCGCAGACCCAGGGTCAGCAGAACCCGGTCATCGATGAAGCCCAGGGTGTCGGAGAGGGCCGCGCTCTTGAGCTGGTTCTTGCCGACAATGCGTGGGTCGTGGATGTCGCTGCCGAATGAGGTCGGCGTCGGGCGCGGCTGGGGCGTCGGGTGATAAATGTTGTTGAAGTAACGGGAGGCGGCGCCGATGTTTTCGAAGGCCGAGCGCTGTTCGCCCCACATGCCCGCGAGGCCGAGGTTGAGTTGATGGCTGATCGGCCCGGTCTGCACCCGACCATTGAGGCCGGCCATCAAGCTCTGGTTATCCTCGTCGTGGGGCGAGTACAGCATGCCGCCACGGCCGTTGCCGGCCAGGTCGTTGAGGGTCAGCGAGGAATACACACCGTTCTCCCGTGTGTGCTTGGCGCCGCCGGCCACGTAGCCGGTCCAGTTGTCGCTGAAATCGTATTCGGCCCGAGCCATGCCGAAGGTGTCTTCCAGTTGCGAGTAGCTCCAGCTTTGGGCGTAGTTGCCCTTGGCAGACGGCGCGTGGGGCACTTTGTCCAGGGTGCTGGCCAGGTAGACCACCGGGCGCCCCTGATTGATGACTTGCTTCTGGTAGCCCACGTCCGCTGACAGTCGCAGGCGCTCACCGCGATAGTCCAGGCCCAGGGTGGCCAGGGTCGAACGCTGGTCTTCGTCGTCGATACGGGTCTGGCCTTCGCGTTGCAACAGGTTGAGCCGCGCGCCGAAGCGCTGGTCTTCGCCAAAGCGTTGGCCCAGATCGATGTGCCCGCCAGTGCGGCCGCTGCCGTTGCTGTCCAGGGTCACGCTGCGGGTCGGGGTGTCGCCGGCGCGCTTGGGTTGCAGGTTGACCCCGCCGCCGATGCCGCTGCCACCGGGGGTGACGCCGTTGACGAAAGCATTCGGCCCCTTGAACAGCTCCACCCGCTCCAGGGCTTCGGTGGCGATGATCTGCCGGGGTAGCAAGCCGTAGAGACCGTTATAGGAAATGTCATCGCCGTTCAGGGGCAGGCCGCGAATCATGAACACCTGGGAAAAGTTGCCGAAGCCGGCAGACTGGCGCACCGATGCGTCGTTGAGCAACACGTCGCCCACGGTCTGGGCCTGTTGGTCGGCGATGGTCTTGGCGGTGAAGGCAGTGACGCTGAAAGGCACATCCTTGAGTTGCTGGTTGCCCAGCACGCCCAGGCGTGCGCCCCGGGCCACTTGGCCGCCGGCGTAGCTGTCATCGCCGTCGTCGGCTTGGGCGCTGACCGTGGTCGCTCCCAATTCCAGGGCGCCGTCGCTGGCCTGGGGCACCAGGGTGTAGCCGTTGGCGCCGCTGCTCAGGCTCAGGCCGCTGCCTTGCAACAAGCGGGCAAAACCCTCCTGCACGTTGTATTCACCCTGCAAGCCGCTGCTTTGGCGATTGCCCAGCAAGGCCGGGTCGAATGACAGCGGCACCCCGGCGCTGGCGGCGAATTGCGCCAGCACCTGGTTCAAGGGGCCGGGAGCGATGGCGTAGCGCTGGACGCTGGCCGAGCTGTCCTCGGCGGCCAGGCTTTGCGCGGTCGGTAGCAGGGCACCCAGCGCCAGGGTCACGGACAGGCCCAGGGCCTTGAGGGGGAAAACAGTCAATGAATGCAGGGGCCTGGGAGTCATTCGGGGTTCCTGTGCAACGCGTGGAATAAGGGGGGGTTATTCCACTCACCGAACGAGACGGAAAAAGGTATCAGCCACCGCGTATTTATTTTTCGAGCGTGAGAATCAGCTGGCGGCGTCCACCGACACCCAGAAGCGCGTCAGGCGGCTGACCCGCAACGGCAGGGTGTCTTGCAGCAACCCCAGGCTGGCCTCGGTGTCACGCAGGGGGAACGCTCCGGAAACCCTGATTTCGGCCACTTCGCTGGCGCAGCGTAAGACTCCGGGGCGATAGCGCGAGAGCTCGTCGAGCAGTTCCGCCAGGCGCAGGTTGTTGGCCATCAGCATGCCTTTGTCCCAGGTCAGGCTGCTGGCGGCGAAGGGTTCCAGCGGGTCGAGTCGATCACTTTTGAAACTCAGGCGTTCGCCGGCGTTGATCAGGGATTGCTCGCCCAGCTGTTGCGGCCTGACTTGCACCGCGCCCTCAAGCACCGAGACTTGGCTGCGTACGCCGTTGATCCGCACGCAGAACCGGGTGCCTAGGGCCCGGGCCGTGCCTTGCGGGGTTTGCACAATAAAGGGGCGGTTGCCGGGGTCCTGGGCGGTGCTGATCAGCACTTCCCCGGTGAGCAAACGGACCCGGCGCTCTTGGGCGTTGAAGGCGATGTCCAGGGAACTGTCGGTGTTGAGCAGCAGGTGCGAACCATCGGGCAGTTGCAGGTTTTTCTGTTCGCCGACGGCGGTGCGCTGGTCGGCGGTCCATTGCTCCCACGACACTTGCTGGCAGGCAATGCCCACGGGGCCGGCAAGCAGCAACAGGCCGAGGCGGGTGAGCGTCTGGCGCCGACTCAAGCCGTCGCGACGTTCGGCCCGTTGCAGGGTTTGCACGGCGATGCCGGCAGGAACATTGCGCAAGTCACCAAGGATCGCCTCGGCCCGCAGCCAGGCCTGGGCATGGGCGGCGCTGCGGCTGCGCCATTGCTGGATCGCCTGATGATCTTCGGCAGTGGCGGCGCCGGAATGCAGTTGCACCAGCCAGTCGGCGGCCTCGCCGAGGATCTGCGGGTCAATGCTATTCGGGTTCATCAGGCCACGCTCAGGCAGGTGATGAAGGCACTGCGCATGTAGCGTTTGACCGTGATCAGCGACAGGTCCAGCCGGGCGGCGATCTGTGGGTAAGTCAGGCCCTCGATCTGCGACAGCAGGAACGCTTCACGGGTGGCCGCCGGCATCTCCCGCAGCAGGGCTTCGATGCGCCACAGCGCCTCCAGTATCAACAGGCGGGTTTCCGGGCCGGGCACCTCTTCGACCGGCAGGTGCGCAATGGTTTCCAGGTACGCGCGCTCCACGTCCTGGCGCCGCCAGCGGTCCACCACCAAGCCTTTGGCAATGTGGGTCAGCAGCGCCCGGGGCTCATGACCCAGGGGCCGGGTCAGCGGTCGGCTGAGCAGGCGCAGGAAGGTGTCATGGGCCAGGTCCGCCGCATCCCAGGCATTGCCCAACTTGCGCTTGAGCCACGCCTGCAGCCAGCCGTGGTGTTCGCTATAGAGGGTGTGGATCTGTTGATTGAGGGGCGGGTCAGCGGGAGGCATGGGGGGCTGGGACTCGGTTCGGGCATCCAGGCCTGAGTGTAATTAAGAATTGATCGCATTCTAGTGGCGCGGACCGAGCCCTGGCAAGCGGCACCCGTGCAGGCCTGCGGGACCGTTGAACTTCGCCGGCATTGATCATGGGTTGCGGCCCCGCTCGGCATCCATTCCTGGCAAACCAATGTCGCTGGTGCGCGGTCCAGAGCGTTGGCCGAGCATGCCGCCCCCCCTGCCGTCCATGGGCATTGTGTTATACCCTGCGAGCCCGAAATGGACCCTCAGTGAACAGGACGACAGATGCTCAAATGGATTGGCAAGGTATTGGGTGGGACCGGCGCAGCGCCGGCCGAAGCGACGACCAGCGTTTGGCTGCAACGCCTGCAGACCTACCTTGCGCCCCTTGACCAGTTGCCCGAGGACGGCGGCCGGCCCGGTCTGGCCGAAGCGATCCTGACCTACGTGCGCCAGGGCGATGGCCCGCAAGTGCTGGCCGAGCTGGGGCAGCGCTACGCGGTCGCCAATTACCTCAATGTGCTGCGCGGGCACGCCTGCCGGGTCGGCAGTCTCGGGCCGCGGCTGTATCACGATATGACCGATGTCGATCCGGCCCAGCTGCTGCGCTGGGCACGGGTGCTGGAGGCCTGCCCGGCCCATCGTTTCGGGATCGCCATGGACGACGGTTGCCATTGGCCGGAACTGCTCCTGACCCATAGCGTCGAGCTGTTTCGCGACCCCCAGACCGACGAGACGCGGATCATCCAGCGCATCAGCGCGCCCTTGATGGAAGCCCTGTTGCTGGAGGCGCACCTGCCGCCCTCGGCGCTGCTGACCGCTTGTTTCAGCGGTTCCAACGACGCCTATCGCCCGGGTTATGGCATTTACCTGGTGCCTTACATGGACGGCTATTCGCAATGGGTGCTGCGCCATGTCGAGGCGTTGCGGCCGTTGCTGCTGGCGGGTGACATGTACCTCAAGTTCCAGGTCATGAACCTGATGACCGACCTCGATCCGCCGGTGATGACCCGCATGGCCGGGGAGCTGTGTGAAATGGCCTGTGGCGGCAACAAAGAGGTGCGTGAACAGGCCGCGCCTCTGTTGCTGCACTGCCAGCGTGGCGCCCTGCAACCCTTGAGCCAGATGATCCAGGCCGGCAAGCCCGATCAGCGTGGCCATGCTTTGCGCCTGCTGTGGGCCCTGGCCAACCAGCTGGAGGATGGGGCACTGCGCGCCGAGGCCCGCGCCCTGGCCGAGGC
>NZ_JALQCX010000046.1:0-17065 GCF_023241665.1 Pseudomonas morbosilactucae
AGAGGGCTGTAGGCGCTGGCTGGCCAGCGATGGCGTCCGCAAGATCGCTATCGCCGGCAAGCCGGCTCCTACGGGAAGACGATCGCGGCGTCAGAGAAAGGATGGGCAAGCCCGAGGAGGCTGTAGGAGCTGGCTTGCCAGCGATGGCGTCCGCAAGATCGCTATCGCCGGCAAGCCGGCTCCTACGGAAGGTGCCAGAGAGGGCGGGCGGGGCTCAGGTGGGTTGGGCTTCGTGCCAGGTTTCCTGGCAGCAGGTGCGCAGGGTTTCGCGGAACCATTTGTGGGCCGGGTCTTTGTCGTAGCGCGGGTGCCAGGCAGTGGTCAGCATCAGGGTCGGCAGGGCGATGGGCAGGGTAAAGGCCCGCAGGCGCAAGCCCAGGCGGGTCACGCTGAGCAGGGTTTCCTTGGGCACCGGCAGGATCAGGTCCGAGTCGGGCAGCATAAACATCGCGGCATGAAAACTCGGGGCAATCAGCGGCACCCGGCGTTGCAGGCCGAGTTCGGCCAGGGCAGCGTCGATGGGCCCGCGCGCGATACCGCGTCGCGACATGCTGATATGGGGATAGGCGGCAAAGCGCTCGGCGTTGATCTCTTCGTCCAGCAGCGGGTGATCGTCACGGACCAGGCCGACGAAGTGGGTGGAAAACAGGTTCTGCACCTTCACTTCCGGGGTCAGCGGCCGGGTGTTGCTGATGTGCAAGTCAATGCGGCCTTCGCGCAGGGCCTCGTCATCGGCATCGCCTTCAGGGACGAAGCGCAGCTCGCACAGCGGTGCCTGACGCTCCAGGGTGTCGATCAGCCGCCCGCCGTAGACGCCGACGAAAAAGTCGTTGGCACGCACGTTGAAGCGACGCTGCAGGGCATGCAGGTCCACCTGGTCCGCCGAGCGAAACACCAGCGCCGCCTGCTCCACCACGTCCCGCACCTGGCTGCGCAGCTCCAGGGCCTTGGGCGTGGGCACCAGGCCACGGCCGGCGCGTACCAGGATCGGGTCGCCCAGGGCCTCGCGGATGCGGGTCAGGGTGCGGCTCATGGCCGCCGGGCTGAGGTTCATGCGCCGTGCGGCGCCGACCACGCTGCCCTCGTCGAGCAAGGCGTCGAGGGCCACCAGAAGGTTCATGTCCGGGAGTTGCATGCTGAGCACTCGTGGCTGATCGGGAATGATCCGGACGCAATGCTAGCAGGCTTGTCGCTCAGAAAGAGGGCTGCCATGACCGTAGGAGCCGGCTTGCCGGCGAACAGGCCCCCGAGCCGGATGCAAACCTGGAGGACGCCTTCGCTGGCAAGCCAGCTCCTACGGTTGGGGGCGAGTCCGTTGGGGGGCCGTTTAGCGCTGCATGCCCCAGCGTTTGACGGTGACGCGCTCCAGGGTGTCGAACACCAGGTTTTCCACCAGCAGGCCGATGAGGATCACCACCGCCAGCCCGGCGAAGACTTTGTCGGTGTAGAGCTCGTTGCGGTTCTGGAAGATGTACCAGCCCAGACCGCCCTTGCCACTGGTGGCGCCGAACACCAGTTCGGCGGCGATCAGGGTGCGCCAGGCGAAGGCCCAGCCGATCTTCAAGCCGGCGAGAATCGACGGCAACGCGGCCGGAATCAGGATGAACAGCACCAGGCGCAGGCCCTTGAGGCCGTAATTGCGCCCGGCCATACGCAGGGTTTCCGAGACGCCGAGAAACCCGGCGTAGGTGTTCAAGGCCAGGGCCCAGAGCACCGAATGCACCAGCACGAAGATCAGGCTGTTCTGCCCCAGCCCAAACCACAGCAGCGCCAGAGGCAGCAGGGCAATGGCCGGCAGCGGGTTGAACATCGAGGTCAGGGTGCTCAGCAGGTCACGGCCAAACTGGGTCGAGACCGCCAGGGTGGTCAGGGCAAAGGCCAGCACTATGCCGATCAGGTAGCCCTTGAGCAGCACCACCAGGGAAATGCCCACCTTGCCCAGCAGTTCACCGCTGAGCAGTCCGTCGGACAGGGCGCTGGCGGTCTGCAGGAAGCTGGGCAGCAGCAGATCGTTGTTCTGGTAGCGGGCCACGGCTTCCCAGAGCAGCGCCAGCAGCACCAGGATCAGGCTTTTGCGCAGCCAGCCCTGTTGCCAGAGGCGCTGGGCCAGAGGCAACTCGCGCTCCAGGGGGACTTGCAGCAACGGCTCGAGGACAACTTCGTATTCCTCGCGCACGGGGGATGAATGGCTCATCGGGCGTTCCTCGTTCAACGGTGGCCTGACGGCTCAATAGGCGATACGGATATCGGCGAAATCCAGCTCGGTGTCGGTTTCCGGCGACTGGCCTTCATCGAACAATAACCGGTGAATACGCCGTGCGGTCTGCTGGAACGCCACGCCACCGAGGCTTTGCAGGTCGTATTGATGGCTGTGGACTTCCGCCCGTACGCGCCCCGGATGCGGCGACAGCAAGAGGATGCGGTTGCCCACCACCAGCGCTTCTTCAATGGAGTGGGTGACGAACAGCAAGGTGAAACGCACCTCTTCCCAGAGCAGCAGCAACTCTTCCTGCATCTTGCGCCGGGTCAGGGCGTCGAGGGCGGCGAAGGGCTCGTCCATCAGCAGGATTTTCGGTTGCATGGCCAGGGCCCGGGCAATCGCCACCCGTGCCTTCATGCCGCCGGACAAGGTGTGCGGGTAGGCATCGGCAAAGGCCGCCAGGCCCACTTTATCGAGGTAATGCAGGGCACGCTCTTCGGCCTCGCGGCGACCGAGGGTCTTGGACGCCAGCAGGGGGAACATCACGTTCTGCTTCACGGTTTTCCAGGGCGGCAGTTGGTCGAACTCCTGGAACACCACGATGCGATCCGGCCCTGGCTGGTGCACCGCCTGCCCTTGCAGGCGGATCTGGCCCTCGCAGGGTTGGATAAACCCGGCCACCGCCTTGAGCAGGGTGGACTTGCCGCAGCCCGAAGGGCCGAGCAGGACAAAACGATCGCCGGGGTCGATCTCGAAACTCACCTGGTGGGTGGCCCGCACCACGCGCTGCGGGGTGCGGTATTCCAGGCTGACGTTATCCACCGCCAGCAGCCGCTGGGCGGTGGCGGTGAGGTTGCTGACCGTGTGGCCTGGCAAGGGGGCATTCATCGCACTCAGCTCCCTTGCAGCGGCTTGGCGTCCTGGAAGAAGTAGTCCTTCCACGATTCCGGCTTGTTCTTGATGGCGCCGACGCGGTACAGGAACTCCGCCAGCGGGTAGGTGTTTTTCGGCGTCACGCTGAATTCGAACTGCGGGTTGTCGATGATTTTCAGCAGCGCGGCGCGGTCGATCTTGGCCTTGGTCACACGGATGTAAGTGTCGGCGGCCGCGCCTTTGTCGTTCTGGGCGAACTCGGCGGCTTCGGCCAGGGCTTCAACGAAGGCCTTGTAGGTTTTCGGGTTGTCGTTACGGAATTTCTCGGTGGCGAACAGCACCGTCGGCGAGTTCGGGCCCAGCAGGTCGTAGGTGTTCAGCACCACGTGCACGTTGGGGTTCTCCAGGGCCTGGTCCTGGAACGGTGGGTTGGAGAAGTGCCCGGTCAACTCGGTGCCGCCAGCAATCAGCGCGGCGGTGGCGTCCGGGTGAGGCACGGCGATGGTGTACTTATCCAGGCGATTGAATTCCTTGTCGCCCCATTGCTTGGCCGCGGCGTATTGCAGGAAGCGCGACTGCACCGAGACGCCCACCGCCGGCACCGCGATGCGGTCCTTCTCGGTGAAGTCGGCGATGGTCTTGACCTTGGGATTGTTGCTCACCAGGTAGTAAGGGAAGTTACCCAGGGACGCCACGGCCTTGACGTTCTGCCGGCCATGGGTGCGGTCCCAGATGGTCAACAGCGGGCCGACGCCGGCCCCGGCGATGTCGATGGAGCCGGAGAGCAACGCGTCGTTCACTGCCGCGCCGCCGGACAGTTGGGTCCAGTCGACCTTGATGTCGATGCCCTCTTCCTTGCCGTGCTTTTCAATCAGGTTCTGGTCGCGCACCACGTTGAGCAGCAAATAGACGATGCCGAACTGTTCGGCGATGCGAATTTCGCCTTCGGCGTGGGCCGCCGTCGGGGCCACCAGGCTGCCGGCCAGCAGGCTGAAACCCAGGCCGATGGCCGTGGCCAGTTTGCCGAGGCGGGGGATGAAGGGAATGGATAAGGACATGGTGATTCTCCTGCCGTGCCTGGCTGATCAGTAAGGGGCGTCGCCCTGGATGGTGGTTCGATACAGCTTGCGGCGCAGATGGCTCGGGCAACCGGCGGCCAGGTGGATCAGCGAGCGGTTGTCCCAGAACACCAGGTCGTGGGGCTGCCATTGATGGCGGTAGATGTTTTCCGGCAGCACGCTGTGGGCGTACAACTCGCCCAGCAACTGGGCGCTTTCGTCTTCCGGCAGGCCGACGATGCGGGTGGTGAAACCTTCGCTGACAAACAGCGCCTTGCGGCCGTTTTCCGGGTGGGTGCGAACAACGGGGTGCACCACCTCGGCGACCTGGGCCAGTTGCTCCGGGGTCAGGGTCGGGCGCCAGTTGCCCTCGAACTTGGTCTCGCTGTAGCGGGCCGTGTAGGAGTGGGCGGCGCTGCGGCCTTCGACCGCCTTGCGCAGGGCCTCGGGCAGGTTGTCCCAGGCTTTGTGCATGTCGGCGAACAAGGTGTCGCCGCCTTCAGCCGGCAACTCCTGGGCGTGCAGCATCGAACCCAGGCTGGGCAGCTCCTTGTAGGACAGGTCCGAGTGCCAGAACTTGCCAGCGTCACCGAGGCCGATGGATTGGCCGTTCTCGATGATGTTGGAAACGATGAGGATTTCCGGGTGCCCGGCCAGCAGGAACTGCTTGAGCACATGGATCTGCAGCACACCAAAACGGCGGCTGAAGGCGATCTGCTGTTCGGGGCTGATGCGCTGGTCGCGGAAGACCACCACGTGATAGTCCAGGTGCGCACGATGGATGCGTGCAAAGTCCTGGTCGTTGACCGGCCGGGACAAGTCCAGGCCGATGATTTCGGCCCCGACGGCGCCCGTGAACGGGCGAATTTCGAAAGGTTGTGCGGCGATAGGCGCAGCACTTACAGACGCAGATACGACAGACATGACTCACTCCCACGCAGAGCACGCCCACTGGCGCGTGCGTCGATCAGAAACTCACGGAGGCCCCGTGTTGGTTCATTTCGTGCGGCGCGCCGATGGGTCGGCAGGTACGCAGGGAATCGACTTTATAGGTATAAGAACTGAAATTTAAATACCGTTAGTGAATAACGATATGGCAATTGCAACACCGGCTCCGGCTCGCATCGCCACGGTGACCTATGCTGCTGACAGCCTGCCGTCGGGCCACATTCGTGAGGGATTCACTATGTTCTACGTGCAACGCGACGCCCAGGGTCAGTTGGTTCGCGTGGAGGCGGCGGCGTATGCCGGTGCCAGCGAAGTGCTGCCACCCGATCATCCCGAGGTCCAGGCCTGGTACGCCGGCCAGGCGCTGGAGGTGCGCTTGAAGCAACTCAGGCAGAGCGACCTGGAGATGATCCGGGTGCTCGACGACCTGATTCAGGTACTGACCAGCAAAGGCGTGATCCGGGTCACCGACCTGCCGCCGGCGGCCCAGGCCAAATTGATGGACCGCAGCCACGCCCGGGAAGCGCTCGGGGGGCTGGATCAGTTGATCGACGAGGACGAGAGCGGGCTGATCTAGCCCTGCCCCGACTCACCGGTGCCAGGGGGCCGGGTCACCCAGCAGTTGCCCCTGCACGCCAAACAGGCCCATCTCGCAGATCACCTGCAACTCCCCTTCGGTCTCTACCCGCTCGGCGATCAAGGGTAGGTCGATGCTGTGGGCCGCACGCTGGATGGCTTCGATAAACAGGCGTTTGTCGCTCTCTTGGTCGATGGCGCGAATGTAGCTGCCGTCGATTTTCAGGTACGCCAGGCCCAAGTGCGACAGGTTGCCGATCATGCTGAACCGGCCACCAAAGCGCTGCAGGCTGAGGGAGAAGCCCAGCTCCCGCAGACGTCGGGTCAGTTGCTCCAGCGGCCCCTGCTCGGGCAATTGCTCTTCGCCGATCTCCAGGGTCAGGCGCGGCCCCAGCGGTGCGTGCTGGCGCAGGGTTTCCAGGACCTGGCTCAAGGCCTGGGGATCGTCCAGGGTCGCGGCCGACAGGTTCAGGGCCAGGCATTCCTGATGGCCTGCCATCTGCCGCAGCACCTTGTGCAACATCAGCCGGTCCAGGCGCGCGGTCCAGCCGAAGCGATCCAGCCAGGGCAGAAAGCGCCCGGCGGGAATGCTCTGGCCCTGCTCGTCCAAGAGTCGCGACAGCACTTTGTAATGCAGCACCAGGGACCTGTCCCGAGCCGCCACCACGGGCTGGAAGTACAGCTCGAAACGCCCCTGGTCGAGGGCGCTGTCCAGCAGGCTGTGCCAGGCATGGTGATCGTCCCCCAGGCGCAACGAGCTGTGTTCCAGGCAGGCCCAACTGACGTCGCCCTGGGCTTCGGCCTGGGCCAACGCCTGGTCGCCCAGGGCGAGCAGCGTCTGGGGCGAGTCGCCGTGGACAAAGGGCGCCAGGCCAATGGCGGTGACGGGTTGAACATCGCTGGCGCCCGTGGCGTACAGGCTGCGCAAGGCTGCAGCCAGGTGCTGGGCCAGATGCTGGGCTTCGTCGTGCACCAGCCCCGGCGCCAGCACGGCAAACTCACCGCCGCGGATCCGGCTTGCCAGGTTCTGGGTTTCTGGGTGCAGCCGGCATTCGCGCACCAGCAACTCGCCCACGGCCTGCAACAGCTGGTCGGTCTGCTGCCCGCCGAGGCGCTGGTTGAGGCCGGCCAGGTCGTTGACCCGTAACAGCAGCAAGTAACCGGAACTGGCGCGTTCGGAGTGTTGCAGGCGGTCCTGCAACTGCACGTCGAAATAACGCCGGTTGCCCAACCCGGTCAGGCTGTCCTGATAGGACTCGACCCGCAGCTTCTCGCTGCGCTCGGCCTGCTCCTGGAACAGCGCCTTGAGCTTCTCGACCATCTGGTTCATGGCCTGCACCACCCGCCGCAGCTCCGGGGTGCGGGGCAGGTCCGGCAGGCTGAGAAACTCGCGCCGGGCGATGGCGTGGGACTGCTCCACCATGTAGTCCAGGGGCTTGAGCTGGCGCCGCAGGAGCAACGCCCCCAGCACCGCACTGACCGCACCACAGATCAGCAGCCAGCCGAGGCTGCCCAAGGCGCTTTGCCAGAGCTTGGCCACCGCGAACATCGGGTGGCTGAGCACTTCCACCCGAGCCGCCTGCTCCCAGCCGCGACTGACGATGGCATCGCCCCCCGCCGGCTCCAGCCCGATCAGCGCGACAAACCAGCGCGGCACGTTGCTGACCTCGGGCACGCCGCTGCGCTCGACCAGGGTCTTGCCGGTCGCCAAGTCCACCACGCGGATGCTGGCGTAGTAACCACTGTCGAAAATCGAACTGACCATCAGCTCGACCATCGCCGGGTCGTCGATGTTCGGCGTCAGCGACAGGGCCAGCGCCGTGGCCGCGTCCTGGGCATGGGAGCGCAGTTGGTTGACGTACTGGGCCCGCGAGCTTTCCAGGCTGACCATGAAGCTGCCGCTGAAAGCGACCACCAGGAACACGCAGATTGCGATCAACAGTTGTTTGAACAAAGACATCTGGGTTTGTGCTCCTAGTGAGTGATCTCGACCGGGAAACCTTCGGCCTGCATTTTCTTCAACAGGTCCTGCCAGCGAGACAGGCGCTTGGTGTCACCCACCCGCTGATTGCCCTTGGCGCCGGGCAGCCACAGCCCCTCGGCATTGAAGGCGTAGACCGGCAACAGGTCAGTGCGCTGGCTGGCCGGCTGGATATTGTCGACCAGGCTGTCGAGCACCAGGGGCATGGCCTCAGGGCTCGAGTAGTAGGTCAGGACCATGTGCGCGCGGTTCTGGCGCAGGGCCTTGACGTAGGTAATCCGTAGCTTGTCGCTGGCCACCCCGAGATAGCGCAGGCTGAAATACTTGGCGATTGCGTAGTCCTCACAATCACCGGCGCCCTTCCACAAGGCCTCGACCGGCGTGGCCCAGTAATCCACCTGATGCCAGAGGTCGATGTCTTCCTGGTAGCTCAGGTTTTTATTGAAGAACCGGTTGACCACTTGGAGCTGCTCCCCCTCGCCGACCTGCTGTTGCGTGGCCAGCAATTGCTGCCAGGCATCAATCCGCTTCTGTCCTTCCCCCAGCGGCCCGTACAATGCGCCCGCGCGCTGGCTGATCCGGGAGAAATCCCAATCGGCATGCAGCCCCCCCAGCAAGACCCCGGCCAGCAACAACGCTGAAAAGGCCCGGCGCAGGGTTCGAAAAAGAGCCAGACGTGCCGCCAATGGAATGTGTCCGTGGGGTCGTTGGGAACGGCATGGAGGGGGACGCCCGGCACGGCCATCGAGGCTTGGCCGCCGGCACCCGCCCGTAAAGGGAAGCGCTACGCTAAACGATATCAGAGGATAGCTTTCACGCTCGGCCGGTAACGGCACGGGCAGCTGCAAGGGATGAAATGCGGCACTTGATTGCCACAGATCCGTCGTGAGCCGAGTCTTTTGACAAGCCTGTCGGCACTCTCTAGTGTGCATTGGATCCAATTTCCCGAGCAGAGCAGCGCCAGCGTGAAGAAAAAAGCGGCCCCTTTGAGCAAAATTGTTGTCGACGGGCCCATTCCAGCCCATCTGGCCCGTGCCGTGATCGAGGAAACCCTGCGCGCAGCGATCCTCGACGGTCGTCTTCCCAGCGGTATCGCCTTGCGCCAGCAAGACCTGGCCGATCTGTTTGGCGTCAGCCGCATGCCGGTGCGCGAGGCCTTGCGCCAGCTCGAAGCCCAGGCCCTGGTGCACGTCGAGACCAACAAGGGCGCGGTGGTGGCGCCCCTGATCGACTTCGATGCCATCGACACCTACGCCTTGCGCATGCTGTTGGAGCGCGAAGCCCTGCGCCTGTCGATCCCCCATCTGGATGAGCACGATATCGCGCAGGCGCTGGGCTATATCGAAAGCCTGGAACAGGACAACAACCACGCCGAAATGGGCCGCCTCAACCGCCTGTTCCACATGACGCTCTACGGCAAGGCGCCCAACCGCAAGCTGCTGAACCTGATCGAACTGGAGCTGAACCAGGAAGAACGTTTCCTGCGTTTTCACTTGTCCGCCATGGGCCTGGGCAAACTCACCCAGGACGACCACCGCGAACTGCTGGCCGCCGTCGCCGCCAAGGACGTCGAAGGCGCCGTCAGCGTGCTTGAACGGCACCTGCAAAGTGGTGCCACGGCCATCGGCAATTACCTGCGACAGCCACCCCCGGCATGACGCTCGGCAGCCTGGGGGGCCTGAGCCCTACGGGCCAATGTCTCCCAGGCTTGAGGAAGCACTGTGCACCCTGACGATGCGAAATGGACCCTGGTGATCAACTCCGGCCAGCCCAAGGGAATCCGCCTGATCTGCTTCCCCCAGGCCGGCGCGGCGCCGGAGCAGATGCGCAGTTGGGCCGCTGGCCTGGATGACCATATCGAGCTGGTGGTGGTCCGGCTGCCGGGCCACGGACCACGCCGACACGAAGCCCCCTACCCGGACTGGCCGAGCTTGCTGGGCCCGACCTGCGCCGCCCTGCAGCCGCTGCTCAGCCAGCCCCACGCGCTGTTCGGCCATGGCCTGGGCGCGCTGCTGGCCTATGAAGCCGCCAAGTACGCCCAGCAGCACTGCCCAGGGCAAACCCGGCATCTGTTTGTCTCCGGCTGCCGCAGCCCCGACAGCCTGCCGCGCCACCCGTTGCTGCACACCTTGCCCATCGAGGCGTTTCGCGAGGCCATGCTGACCCTGGGGGCCACGCCGTTTGGAGTGCTCAAGGACGCCGACGATGTGCAGCAGTACGAAGCCCTGCTGCGCAACGGCCTGAAACTGTTCGAAACCTGGTACGACACCTCCAGCGATAGCCTGCAGGTGCCGCTGACCGCCTTTTATGGCAATGAAGACCCCGTCGCCGAGGCCAGCCATATGTTGAATTGGTCCGAGTTCACCCAGCGTGAGTTCGAACTGGTGGAAGTGGCCGGCAACCATTTCTTTATCAAGTCCCAGCGCCAGCGCCTGCTGCAACTGATCAACACCCACCTGGGCTTACTCGGCGAACCCGGCCGGCGCCTGGACACCTCCACTCGCCTCGGCACCCACGGGCGCTAGGCACGGCCCGGGCGGTTTATGCCGCCCATGAAAAACCCGCTCTGCCGGATGGCCAGAGCGGGTTCTCGGGGGGTGCCGCCTGGCGATCAGATCTTGAAGCTGTCCACCAGTTGCTTCAGGCGGCTGGCCTGCAGCGACAGGGCATCACAATCCTTCAGGGTTTCATTGAGGTTGGCCACGCCCTGCTGGTTCAGCAGGTTGATTTGGTTGATGTCGACGTTGAGGGTCTCGACCACGGCGGTCTGCTCTTCAGTGGCCGCGGCCACCGACTGGTTCATGCCGTCGATTTCGGTGATGCGCTGGGTCACGCTGACCAACCGCGCACCGGCCTGGTTGGCCACCTCGACGCTCTCTTCGCTGGACACCTGGCTGGCGTTCATCGTCGACACCGCCTCGCGGGAGCCGACCTGCAGCGAGGTGATCATCTTGTGGATTTCCTCCGCCGATTCCTGGGTCCGGTGCGCCAGGTTGCGCACCTCGTCGGCCACCACGGCAAAGCCGCGACCGGCTTCCCCGGCACGGGCCGCTTCGATGGCCGCGTTGAGCGCCAACAGGTTGGTCTGCTGGGAGATGCCTTTGATCACATCGAGGATGTGCCCGATGTTGTCGGTGCTGGCATTGAGGGTTTCGATCTGGGTGCAGGACAGGCTGATTTTCTGCGACAGCTCAGTCATGGCCTGGATGGTCTGCTCGACCACTTGGCGACCGTCGTCGGCCTGCTCGCTGGCGCCGCTGGCGTGTTGCGAAGCGTCTGCAGCGTTGCGGGCGATCTCCTGGGTGGCCGCCCCCAACTCGTTGATCGCCGCGGCCACGCTGTTGGTCCGCGCGCTCTGCTCATCGGAGCCGATGATCGAGGCGTTGGACGAAGCCATGACGCGCTGAGACAAGTCATGCACTTGGCGGGTGGCCGAGGACACTTCGGAAATCGACGCGTGGATACGCTCCACAAACTGGTTGAAGGAGCTGCCCAGTTCGCCGAACTCGTCATTGCTGGCCACGGTCAGGCGGCGAGTCAAATCGCCCTCGCCCTGGGCGATGTCCTGCATGGCGCGGCCCATGGTGGTCAACGGACGCATCAGCACCTGGATCAACAGGCTCAGCAGCACGGCAATCGCAGCCACGGCGATAAACATGGCGATCAGCGCCGAGGTGCGGAACTGGCTCAGGGGGGCGTAGGCTTTGTCCCGGTCGATGGACAGGCCGATGTACCACTGGGCATTCGGCAGGCCGTTGACCGGGGTGAAGGAGAGGATGCGCTGCTGCTTGTTCAGCAGGACTTCCTGGATGCCCTTCTCGATGCGTACGGGAGTGCCCGGGTAGATGTCCTTGAGGTTCTGCATCACCTGGTCTTTATCCGGGCTGACGATCACCTGACCGTCGGCACTCACCAGGAACGCATGGCCGATCCCGCCGAAGTCCACCGAGTTGATGATTTTCACCAGGGTGTCGAGGCTCAAGTCACCGCCCACCACGCCCAACAGCGCACCCTGTTTTTTCACCGGGATGGCGATGGTCACCACCAGGCCGCCAACAGCCGCCGAGTAAGGCGGGGTCAACATGGTCTGGTCGGCACTGACGGCCTGCTTGTACCAGGGACGCTGACGCGGGTCGTAGCCGTCGGGCATCTTGGCGTCAGGGCGCTGAGTGAAGGTGCCGTTGACCTGACCAACGTAGGTGAACTGGAAGTTCGAGGTCAGCGCCGGCTGATCCACCAGCCCGGGGAGGTCGGCATTGGCGCCCTGGTGGGCGACGTTTTGCGCCAGGTTCTCCAGGACCAGGATCCGCCCACTCATCCAGTTCTGCACACTGCTGGAGGTCAGGTCACCGGCCTGCTGAATCGAGGATTCGAGGTTCTGCCGGATGGTGTTCCGCTGCAGGTAGTCGTTGTACAAAGTGAACAACGCAAAAGCCAGAACCACTACGCCTGAGGCGGCCAAAAGGATTTTATGGCTGAACTTAAGATTCATTTAATGGGACTTCTTATGCCGAAGGTGGGGATGCGTTTGGGGTGTCAGGTTCAGTTAACCAGGGTCCAGAAAAGCAGCCTCGTGAGCCGCTCCACTTTGGTGCACGCATGTCTCGTCAGGCTGTCGGCAAAAAGTCGTCAAGCCTTAGGGCTTTATCCGAACTAAATCACCAAACCGACAAAAAACCGCCGAACGGTGCAGCGCAGCCCCCGGGCATGCCTTTTTGATGACGGTCCGTTGGGCGATGGTTGCAAAATCGGCAACCGCTGAAAGACAATGCGAGTAATTATCATTTGTGACCGCCCAGGCAACCGCGCTCATGCCCTCCCCCGAGTTCGCCGTACAGACCCTCTACAGCCACCATCACGGCTGGCTCAACCAATGGTTGCGCTATCGCCTGGGCAACGCCGCGGATGCCGCGGACCTGGCCCAGGACACCTTTGTGCGCCTGCTGCAACGCACCGAGCGCCTGGAGTTGAAGGCGCCTCGGGCGTTTTTGCGCACCATCGCCCGGGGCCTGGTGATCGATCACTGGCGCCGCGAGGAAATCGAGCGCGCCTACCTGGAGACCATTGCCCACTTGCCGGAAGCCGAGGTGCCCAGCGCCGAAGCCCGGGCCTTGGTCATGGAGTTGCTGGAACGCATCGCGCGCCTGCTGGAAGGGCTCAAGCCCAAGGTGCGCAAGGCCTTTCTCCTGGCCCAATGCGACGGCCTGAGCCACAAACAGATTGCCGAGCAGATGGGCATCTCCTTGCGTTCCGTGGAGCGCTACGTGGCCCAGGCTCTCTATCACTGCTACCTGCTGCGTTATGAGGGTTGATGCGTGGATAACCTCTCGCCTCGGCTGCACCTGAACAGCAACCCCGATCACCTGGTGGTCAAGCAGGCCATCAACTGGTTGCTGCGCCTGCGCAACAACGCCGGCAACCGCAAATTGCAGCAGCAATGCGAAGTCTGGCGCGCTGCCCATCAGGAGCATGAGCTGGCCTGGCAGCGGGTGCAGTCGTTGCAAGAAGAACTCAGTGCCAACCTGCGGGCGGTGCCCGGCGCCCAAGTGGCGTTGCATACCCTGGAGAGCAGCAGCCAGCGCCTGGACCGGCGTCAGGCGTTGAAACTGCTCAGTGGCGTATTGCTGATGGGCTCTGCGGCCTGGGTCGGCCGGGACCTGACCAGCTGGGCGCAGTGGAACGCCGACTTCGCCACGGCCACCGGCGAACGCCGCGGTTACCAACTGCCCGACGGCACGCGCCTGGAGCTCAACACCGACAGCGCGGCCGACCTGGACTTCACCGCGCAACAGCGCCTGATCGCCCTGCGCCGGGGGGAAATCATGCTGGCGTGCGGCAGCGATCCACAAACCGTCACCGCCAGGCCATTGCTGGTGCAGAGCCGTCATGGCCTGTTCGAAGGGTTCGACGCGCGTTTTGTGCTGCGTCAGGACCGCGACTGCACGCGCTTGAGCGTAACCGCCGGCAGCGTGGCCATTCATTCGCCCCATGGCGCCGACGGCGTGGCAGCCCGGGTGCAGGCGGGCGAGAGCTATCGGGTCAGTTCGACCGAGGCGCGGCCGGTACCGCCGCAGGACATGGACGTCGGGGCCTGGGCTGACGGCCTGATCGTCACGCGCAACATGCGCCTGCAAGACTTCCTCCAAGAGGTGGGGCGCTATCGCCATGGCTACCTGGCCTGTGCCAAGGACATCAGCGATTTGCGCCTGTCCGGGGTGTTCCGCCTGGAGGACACCGACAAGCTGCTGGCGATCCTGCCGCAAACCCTGCCGGTGCAACTGCGCTATCGCACCCGCTGGTGGGTGACCCTGGAGCGCGTGGTCTGATAGTGAATTTTTTGGCGGGTTTTATCCGTGAGTCCGGCTAGGTCAGTAAGCACCTCCTTCTGCCCGCGACGACTGTAACGGAACCGACCATGACTGCACCCACGCTGCACACCCCGCACACCTTGCGCCAAGCCATTCAGGCCGCGCTGTTTTGCTCGACACTCGGCTTGACCGCCCTAGCCCCTCTGGCCCAGGCGGCGGACCCCAGCCTCAACACCGAGAGCCCCAGCTACAACATCGCCCCTGGCCCCCTCAGCGAGGCGCTCAACCAGTTTGCCCGACAGGCGGGAATTACCCTCTCCAGTACCCCGCAACAGACCAACGACCGGCCGTCGTCCGGCTTGCAGGGCCGCTATTCGACGGAGCAAGGGCTGCGCCAGTTGCTCAACGGCTCGGGCCTGGAGGCGGTCAGCCAGGACGGTAACGGCTACATCCTGCGGGCACTGCCCGAAGAGGCCGCACTGGCGCTGCCGGCCACCGACATCAAGGGGTTTGCCCTGGGCAACGCCTTGGGCAGCATGGAAGGCTACAACGCCACCCACAGCCAGATTGCGACCAAGACCAGTACCGCCTTGCTGGAGACGTCGCAAAGCGTTTCGGTGGTCACCCGCGAACAGATGGACGACCAGGGCTCGCAGACTGTGTCCCAGGCCATGCGCTACACCCCGGGCGTGCTGACCAACCCCTATGGCGCTACCCACCGTTATGACTATGTGGCGATGCGCGGTTTCAACGACGGCTCGGTGGACAATATCTACCTGGATGGCCTGAAATCCATGGGCGACAGCGGCACCTACAGCACCATGCAAGTCGACCCGTATTTTCTCGAGCGGGTGGATATTCTCAAGGGGCCGTCCTCGGTGCTTTATGGGCGCAGTTCGCCGGGCGGGTTGGTAGCGTTGACCAGCAAGAAGCCGCTCTACCAGCCGTTTCATCAGGTCCAGGCCACCGTTGGGACCCAGGGCCAACGCGGCATGGGCTTCGACTTTAGCGGCCCGCTGGATGATAACCAACGCATTGCCTATCGCCTGACAGGGCTTACTGATCGTTCGGACACCCAGTTCGATCACGTCGAGGAAAAACGCTACGCCCTGGCCCCAAGCCTGAGCATCGACTTCAGCGATGACACCTCGCTGACGCTGCAGGCCTATCTGCAACACGACCCCGAGGGCGGTTATCACGGCGGCATGCCGGCCGATGGCACCCTGCACCAGCGCAATGGGCAACGCATCTCCGAACACTTCTTCGAGGGTGAGCCGGGGATCGACGGTTATCAACGTGACCAGCAGTCCTTCGGTTATCAATTCGAGCATCGTTTCAATGATGTCTTCACCGCGCGGCAGAACTTCCGCTACCTCGACTCCAGGGTGAAGCTGGATCAGGTTTACGCCTATGGCTGGAACACAACCAACGGCAACGAGCTGAGGCGTTATTACTCGGGTGGTGACGAGAAACTGCACTCGTTTATCGTCGATAACATGCTGCAAGCGGAGTTCTTGACCGGCGCGACCAAGCACACCCTGCTGCTGGGCGCCGACTATCAACGGCGCAAGACCGTGGTGGACTGGCAAAGCGGGCAACTGGCACCGATCAATGCGTTCGATCCGCAATACGGCAACTCGGCGATCACCTACTTCAGCCCTACTAGCTATGTACGGCGCCAGGAACAGACGGGCGTGTATCTGCAGGACCTGATCGAGATGGATAAGTGGCGCTTCTCCCTCGGCCTGCGCCAGGACTGGGTGGAAACCTCTGATGAGAATCGCATCGCTGAAACCGATCGCCCGCTGGGCACGGAAATCAGCGACCGTCGTACCAAGCTCACCAGCCGTGCGGGCGCGCTCTACCTGTTCGATAACGGCGTGGCGCCTTACATCAGCTATTCCGAGTCGTTCAATCCCAACTCTTACTCCGACAGCGCCGGCAACCCGCTGCCACCCACCGATGGCACGCAGTGGGAGGTCGGGGTGAAGTACCAACCACCGGGGACGGAGAACCTGTTTACCGCGTCGGTGTTCCGTATCGATCAGGAAAACCTGGCGTCGAAGCTGCCCCAGGAGAACTTCTATCGCGCGGTGGGGGCTGTCAGGTCCCAAGGACTGGAGCTGGAAGCGCATATGCAGTTGAGCGATCAGCTCAAGGTTCTGGGCAGCTACACCTTCACCGATATTGAGTACTCGAAGTCGATGGTCAGCACCTTGAGCACTGCCACCCAGATCATCGAGAACCAAGGCAACTCACCCACCCAGGCGTCGCGTCATATGGCGTCGCTGTGGGCCGACTACACATTCGAAAGCGCCGCGCTCGACGGCCTGCGTCTGGGCGGCGGTGTGCGCTATGTGGGCTATAGCTGGGCCGATGCGGAGAACACGCTGAAGGTGCCAGCCTATACCTTGTTCGATGCCTCGATCGGCTATGACCTGGGCAAAGTCGGCCTGAAGGGCGTCGACGTGCGCCTTAATGCCAACAACCTGACCAATGAGTCCTACGTGGCTTCCTGCGCAAGCCTGAACTTCTGCTACCTGGGCGAAGAGCGCAACGTGGCGGCCACGGTCAGCTATCAGTTCTGATCCTTGTCGGTTCCCTCCAAAGCCAGCACCTGTCACCGGGTGCTGGCTTTGTCGTTTCTACAGGAAGGCTTTATGCGGGGGGAGTTGCCCGTACCTGCTGGGTGGATTCTGGGGGGAGTACCGAGCAGGGTGTGTTGACTGCGAGGTGGGTACTGACGGCTGCCTAGTACGTGGATCGCCGTCGAACTTTCTTTCGCGCAAAAACAAAACCCCAATTGCTTTCGCAATTGGGGTTTCGGAATTTAATCTTGACGATGACCTACTCTCACATGGGGAAACCCCACACTACCATCGGCGATGCATCGTTTCACTGCTGAGTTCGGGATGGGATCAGGTGGTTCCAACGCTCTATGGTCGTCAAGAAATTCGGGTACTGAGTCGTGACCAGATGCCTCGCTTCAGCAAATTGGTATGTGATAGCTTTCGGTGTTTTGTGAGCATCTCAACTTTCGGTTCGTTTCGTCTTCACACACCGCAACTCGCTTCTTAAGCAAATTGCTTGGGTGTTATATGGTCAAGCCTCACGGCAATTA